>JAZUIL010000029.1:0-10837 GCA_045642245.1 Bacteroidales bacterium | reverse complement strand
CCAGTTGCTCGCATTGACAGCAGCCTTTTCGAAGGTCTTGATAAGACATCAGGTCGTCTCTGGGATGAGATGAACTATCGTCACTGGGATAATTTTGTTGATGATTATCCACATCCTTACCTCTGCCCTATTGCAGACGGCAAAGTTAATGTGAATGCAGCTAAGGATATGCTCGAAGGAGAACCATATGAGTGTCCAATGCGTCCATTCGGTGGTGTTGAGGCTTTCGCTTGGACTCCAGATGGAAACAAGATCGTATATGTATGTCGTAAGGAAACCGGCACCAAGTATGCTTTCTCAACACGTTCATCTCTCTATCTATATGACGTTGCAACCGGTGAGACAAAAGATCTTCACGCAACAGATCATGGTTACGATAACAATCCTGCTTTCAATGCTGACGGTTCACTCCTCGCTTTCACAGCAATGGCTCGCAATGGTTACGAGAGTGACAAGAATGCACTTTGTGTCCTGAATATGGCAGATGGCACCATCACTGACCTTACTGCTAATTATGACAACGATGTAAATGAATTCACCTGGGCACCAGACGGACAGTCGCTGACATTCACTAGCTATAGCTACGGATCAGCACCTGTATTCAACGTAACTCTTGCTGGTGAGGTGACACGCCTCTCGAGCGAGGAAGAGGATTATGATTACGCAAGCCCATGCTACGTTGGTAACAACTTGCTTGTACTTCGCCATGATTACCATCATCCAAATGAGGTTTATGCTCTTGCAAACAATGTTGCTACACAACTCACTCATGAGAATGATGAGATCATTACTAAGTTAGGTGATATGGGTCGTATCGAGAAACGCTGGATGACTTGTACCAACGGTGACAAGATGCTCGTATGGGTAGCTTATCCTGCTGGTTTCGATGCAAAGATTGCTGCAGATCCTACTTATAAGGTTCCAACTCTTCTCTTCTGTGAAGGTGGTCCTGAGAGCGCTGTCAGCCAGTTCTGGTCAACTCGTTGGAACATTGCCATCATGCAGGCTATGGGTTACGCAGTCGTTCTTCCTAACCGTCATGGTGTTCCTGGTTTCGGTCAGGCTTACAAAGAGCAGATTGCTGGTGATTTCAATGGCCAGTGTATGAAGGATTATCTTACAGCTATCGACGCTGTTGCTAAGGAATCATGGTGCGATGCAGATCGTCTTGCTGCAGTAGGTGCTTCATTCGGTGGCTACTCAGTTTATTATCTCGCTGGTCATCATGACAAGCGCTTCAAGTGCTTCATTGCTCACTGTGGTATCTTCAACTGTGAGTCAATGTATGGCGAAACCGAGGAGATGTGGTTTGCCGACTGGGACTACGGTGGACCATATTATGGCAACAACAATACTCCTGGCCTTACAAAGAACGCTTATAATAAGCCTATGCCAAATGGCAGCTATACAGATTCTCCTCACAAGTCAGTTACTAAGTGGGATGCTCCTATCCTCGTAATCCATAACGAGCATGATTACCGTATTCCTGTAACTCAGGGTATGCAGGCTTTCAACATCGCTCGTATGCGAGGTATTCCTGCAGAATTCCTCTACTTCCCTGATGAGTGTCACTGGGTACTCAAGCCACAGAATGCAGTTCTCTGGCAGCGTGTATACTTCGACTGGCTCAATAAGTGGTTATGATTGTAATTGATACAAAGAAACTAATACATATCTTAGACATGACCCCCGCTACGCATAATATAATGCTAGTGGGGCGTCATGGAATTGGTAAGTCTGAGATACTCACTGAGTATTTCTCACAACATGGAATGCGCGTCGTTCCTCTCTTCCTTGGACAGATGTCCGATCCAGGAGACTTGATAGGCTTACCAACAATCAGCAATACCGGGAATACTCTCCCTACACAGGAAAAACATAATAAATCCTCTCGTATGGAGTTTATCCCACCTTATTGGTTCCCAACAGACGATCAGCCAATTGTCCTGTTCCTCGACGAGCTAAATCGTGCAAGACCTGAGATCTTACAGTCAGTTATGGATTTAGCGCTAAACCGCTGTCTGGCAGGCCATGCACTTCCAAAAGGATCAAGAATCATCTCTGCAATCAATGATGGTGAAGAATATCAGCTGACCACCCTTGATCCTGCATTAGTATCACGTTTCAATATCTATGAATTCCGCCCGACAGTTCAGGAATGGTTGCTATGGGCTGCAAAAATAGGAGTTGATCAGCGTGTTATTGATTTTATTCAGGCAGAACCTGCATTCCTTGACGGACTTCCAGAACAGAAAGCAGGACAAGATACCGGACTTGAGAAATACCCAGATAGACGTGCCTGGCAACGCGTCAGCGACGTTATCTCTGGCAATCTGGACGGGATATCGCATCATGTAATTGAAACGCTTACAGAGGACGATTTAGATCTTATTGCTGGTATTGTAGGAGCATCTGCAGCTTCACGTTTTTATGCATTTACTCAAGGAAGACAGCTTCTATCCGGAGCGGATATTCTTAATGATTTTGCAGCATGTGAAGCAAGACTCCGCCTCTATCGTCTGCACCAGATGGCCATCGTCACAGAAGGTATCTTCCGTCATCTTGAAGTTGCCTACGATATATCAGCAACAAATGAATTACAGATAGAGCAGTATCAGCGATACGCAACCAACTTCACAGCTTATTACTCATTCCTTGAAGAAACAGAGCAACGTGAAGCCTTGGCATTTACAGCGAATCTCTTCCAGAGTGGTAGCTACGAAAAAGCTATTCTCTTTATCACGAATCTTTGTCCTGAGATCTACGGAAGAATGATAGAGTTTATTGCAAATCTGTAAATACACTCTATACTGTGTAATTCCACAAATAATAGAAACATCATTATATAATAAACCGTCTATATAGCTGTTTTGTGCTACATAGACGGTTTATATTTTATAGTAGAACTAATTATCTGATCTTAATCTTCTGACCAAGGCTTAAGATTGAAGTCTCTTTGATACCATTAATTCTACAGAGTTTTGCAACAGTTGTATGATAACGTCTAGCGATACCAGACAATGTATCACCTTGTCGAACACGGTGAATAGTCGTTCCAGAATAATCATCATTATCAGAAGAGGCTGATGAATTCTTCGATCTCGATTTAGAGATATGATTAATCATCTTGATCTTCTGCCAAGATGGTGAAGTCAGGTCATTATATGCGATGGAAAAATCCTTATCCACAATAGAATAGTCTCGATTCATGACACGAGCTGAGTCATTGAGCGAATGTGAGAATAGCCATTGATAGGTCTGTGGCATATAAAAGATTCGAGCCAGGATAGAATGATTCTTACCTTTGAGACGATCAAACATCATACGTTCTGGCTTACATACCTTATTCATGCCTTGCACTACTTCTTCAGAATCTTTGATCTTAACAGCTTTGTCAGCAGTACCATGAAGGATCCATAGCGGGATCTTGCAAAGATTAGCATAATCCGGATTGTTTCCTCCACCACAAAGCGCCATCGCAGCGGCAAAACGGTCAGGGTATGCAGCAGCTACATTGATCGTACCAAATCCACCCAGGCTCATACCAAGGACATAAACACGGCAAGAATCTACCGAATAATTAGCAATGGCCCAGTCTACAAGATCCAAGACTTTCTTAGGATCCCAACGTCCACCTGGATTCTGAGGAGCAACTACATAACTATCGATCTCACGACCACGACGTATCGCATCGATCGTACCATATCTCAAAACCTCATTGATATTTCGTCCACATAGACTTTGTCCGTGAAGAAAAACAACAAGTGGTTTAACATTTGTTTTAGTATCAGTAGTATCAGGGATATAAAACCAGTAATTGTATCCCTCATCGTTAAGGCGGTTAAGTGCTTCCATCTGTTGAGCGAAAAGGCTCTGGCAAGAAAGAAGACATCCTAACAAGAATAATAAAAACCTATTCTTCATTATAATCACATCATTAATAAATTATAAATACTCAATCTGATAAATATTGACAGCGTTACCTCCTTTGTCATTACGACCTTGAGAAGTCACATACACAGTCTGACCATCTGCAGAGATATCCAAGCCTACAGGATAAGAATCTACTGGCACCTGACCAACCATCTTAAAAGTCTTTGTATCGACAATTGCCAGACAACTACCTAAATTGCATGCAGCATAAATATATCTACCATCTGGAGATATACTGATTGTTCGAGCACCTTTAAGTACATTACAGGTCTCCCACCCATCAACTCGAGTCGTATGTTTTTTAAAATTCTCGAACGACGCTATGAACTTATCTAATGAAATACGTTGAACAGCACCGGCCTGATTAATGCTGAGATACATCCAATTATCATGGATCACAATATGACGAACATTAGACATCATGCCTAAAACACGACCAAGATATTCTTGTTTCTCAAGATCAATAACCGCAATACCACCCGATCCTCCCATACAACCGATTAAAAGATAACGGTTATCCGGAGTAAAGACCGTACCGCGCAAACAATAGCCGCTATTAACATCTCGATTGACAGGGACAGTCAGACTATAGTTTAGTTTTAGCTTTCGATCAATAACAAAACTATTGACATAATGCCAATCTGCCGGATAAAGACTTGAGACATCAATCAATCCTACTGTATTCTCACCCCATTGAGATACCGCCACCCATTTACCATCGGCCGAAGATTCTACCATCTTAGGTAAAGCACCAGTTTCAAAAAGGCGAACAATCTTATGTGTTCGAGTGTCAATAACTGAGATAGCAGAAGGATCTTGAGCATTAATATCAAAACTACGACGATAATATGGCACCCAAAGATATCTTCCCATATGCGTGAATGCACTCTCTACTGGTTTACCAGAAAAAGTATTAGGATGCGCATATGTATGATTAAACTCGTAAAAACCAGAAGGCTCTGCCCAAAGTGCAGAATCCTTTTGAGTAAAAGAGTGTTTAATTGATGCGACCTTTTCATGAGTCATTGCATCATAGCAAACAGTCGTATATCCTTCTAGAGAATTAACATAATAACGCGTACCTGAAGGATTGAGAGAAACGGATTTTGGAGAATGTATATCTTTATCATATGACAAAGTATCACGACCATTATAAGATTGATGACGTGAAATATGGGTTACAGTCATATGATCAGGAATAGTATACACACTTCCTGATTTTACGTGGACATAGCCAACAGACTTCTTTTCTTCTTTCTTTTCATCTTGAGCTGAAATACCAGTCGAAAACAGTCCTATAAAAAAAATAAAGAATAAACGAAACATCTCAATTTTCCGTAATTAGGTGCTGCAAATTTATGAAATAATTCTAAAAATACAAAATAAATAAGTGAAAATCATTAGTTTTTCTAATGTTTTTTAATAGAAAGTCATCTTGTAATATAATTTGATAAGATTAAAAGACACATTATTTAGCTTCAATATTTGGATAGAAAAAAAATATTCTATAACTTTGCAGCAAATAATACGAAATGTTTCGCACTCTTTCAGATGATTGGTTCTTACGAGAACCTGCATTCTTTGCACTCTATTGCCAGCAACAGTTGGAAGAGAATGCAAGGATGGATTGTGCACTTCGATGTGGACAAGGTAAAATAGAATATAATCCTCTCATTCTAAAGCATAAGGACTATGCAGAGTTCGAGCAATTGATGCGAATTGAGATGATACGCATCTTCCTCAAACATCCTTATGAGCGTGAACCAGAAGGCTGTAGTCGTGAAGTCATGGCTATAGGCTCGAACATCACGATTGCCGACGGATATTGTCTGTTGAAGAACGAGAAACTTCCTCTGCACGATCCGACATATTATCATCTGCCCCTAGGAATGTATTATGAATGGTATGCAAAAGAAATAAGCAAACAGGAAGATCAAAGTGAATCGAAAGAAAACCAAAACCAGTCTTCTCAAGAACAGGGGAAAAATCCAAATGATCAAGGACAAGGCAACAGCCAAATATTAAAAGGCAACTCCGATCTCTCAGAACTCTGGCGAGAAGATTCATTACAACGACAAAAGATCAATGACCTGATAGAGCGAACCTCAGATTGGGGAACTATACCATCTGACATTGTCGAGCAAATTAAGGCAAGTACAAAAGCCAGGATCAGCAATCATCTTATATGGCAAGGTTTTAGGAGTGCAATTCTGAATAGCCAGCGACAATTGACGCGCATGAGACCAAACCGTCGAACAGGGTTCCTCCAGATGGGAAATACACGACAATTCAGTACCAAATTACTCGTAGCCATCGATGTATCTGGCAGTATTTCGACAGATAGTCTGGAAAATTTCTATTCTTCTGTCAATAGGCTTTTCCGATACGGATCAGTAGACATTGACATCTGTCAGTTTGATGCAGAACTAGGACCGATTATTCCAATGAAAAGAGCTAAATCAGAGATTGAAGTCAAAGGCAGAGGTGGAACATCCTTCCAACCAATAATCGATTATATAGCAGAACATCAAGAGTATGATGGACTTCTGATTCTTACAGATGGACAAGCTCCTATCCCATCCATTCCACCACACTTCTATCCACATATTCTTTGGGTATGCCAAGATAAAGAATGCTATAAAGCCTATCATGAATGGATGGAAACAATTGGCCGATGCTGTTATCTATAAGTTGATTTGACTATTAATTAAAACTAGTGTTCAATAATAGTAATTTATATAGACAATGAATGATCCAAAACGTAGCGCCATAATGAAGATGGAAGCGATGACACTCTTTGCAAATCTACGAGCCCAAGCGAATACAGATCGCTGGTGGTATTTTCGCGAGATGAGAGCTATCGCACATCCAGTACGCTTAGATCAAAGCATTTCAGCCTACAGAGCATCCATTCATTGGGATTATATTTTCAGAGGGATTGAATGTCAGATTTTTATAGAAAGGGAAGCTCATGTAGGAAAAATCGGAGAAGACCTTTGGTCAATGAGTTTCAGTGGCATAGAAGGTAAAAACAAAGCACTTATCATACATGACTTCATCAAACCTTTACAAGAAGAAGGTTATTATATTCCAAACGGAAATGAGAATCTGGAAAGACAGATGAACTTCAGCCTAGGTCTCTATGGAGCATGTCTGATGCACGTCGATATTAAATTCCCTATCGATCAACCACCAGTAACCTGCGCATTACATATACTGGATGTTATAGAAAAGGCCAATGAATCTTACAATATTCCATTAGCAGAAATCCTAGAAACAATCGCAGAAGAAAAAAATAAAAGCCAGTCTTCCGATGATGACGAGGATTCCGACATCATTATGGGAGACTGGCAGACTTGGAAATAAGTTACCAATTACTGAATAGTAACGAACTGAACCTTATCTGCATTACGAGGCTTAGCAGCAGGAGCCTCATCAGCATAACCAAGAGCAAGAACGAGACAAATATCATAATGCTCACCAAAGCCCAACTTAGCAAGTACTTCAGGATTCTCCTTCAATGCTCTTACTGGCATACCAAGGTTAATTGAGCCAATACCATAAGCCCAAGCTGAAAGACAAATATTCTCTGAAAGAAGTCCACAATCGATCTTAGACATGTCATAACTGTCCTGTGCAGCAATGAACATATATACAGGAGCCTTATAAAGACCATGGAGTGTATCTGCAAGGAAAGCAACAGAAGCTGGATCATCAACTACTTTAACCTCATAGCACTGCTGGTTCATGCCATTAGGTGCATTGATACCACACTCGATGATCTTATCAAGAATCTCACGAGGAACAGCCTGATCAGTGTACTTACGGATACTACGACGAGCCATAATGTTCTCTACAACGATCTCTGCAGGATTAACCTCTGCAGCAGGCTCGGCAGGAGCATTTGTACAAGAGGTAAAACAAGCGCTTGAAATAAGCGACAACATTGCCACAAGGGGCATGACAAACTTTTTCATAATCAGAATTCTAAATTAAAATTTATAACTAATAACAAAAATATTTTATGTGAAGTGAATAAGCAAATCTACAATCTATTATTTTACGCATACTTTCCAGTATCTTTCACCTGGATTTGCCAGCATTTCATTCTTCATCACATCAGCAGAAAGAGCAATGATTCTACACTGTCTTCCTTCGACGTATAATGCATCATTCAGATGGGGTTCCTCATCCTTACGAATGGCATAAACAAAAACATCATATGGATCAGGACCAGGACAATCCGGATCTCCTGTCTCATATATATTCCAAATATGCTTTTCTTCCATCAATTAAAGTATTTATCTCTTATTCACTGACCCAAATGTTATACGAAGCAATGGCTTGACCTTCAAGCATAGCACCTCCACTCATCACCTTAGCTCTCTGCTCTTTTGCTTTTGCAATGAACATAGTAACTTCAGGATTATAAATCAGATCATAACAGACATGATGAGGCGTTAAGCCTTCGTAAGGAATATCTGGACATTCATCCACATGAGGATACATTCCTACTGGAGAACAGTTAACAACAACAAGATATTCCGACATTAATTCTTTGGATAAGTCAGCATATGTCAGTCTACCAGGAGCAGCTGTACGACTCACAAATACAGGTTCAATCTCCATATCTTCCAAAGCTACACAAATAGCGCGACTAGCACCACCTGTACCCAAAATCAAAGCTTTGGATTTCTGATAAGCTTTTTTAGTCTTATCATCAACAATCCCAGCCTCTATAAGTAAAGGGACTATACTATCACGGAACCCAATAATATCAGTATTAAATCCCTTCAGATAAAGTCCTGGCAGTTTAGTTACTGAGCCTTCAGGAGCTTTCGTAATCTTGATTGTATTAACTGCCCCAATACGATTTGCAACAGGATCAAGCTCGTCTAGGAATTGCATAACCTGCTGCTTATAAGGAATTGTAACATTCAAACCCTTAAGAGAAGATTCCTGACTTAATACTGCAGGTAAAAGACCTACACTATCAAGATCAAAATTAAGATATTCAGCATCAATACCCATGCGAGCGAAACGTTCATTATGGAATTTCTTTGAAAAAGAATGTCCTAAAGGATGTCCTAATAAACCGTATTTTAGTGTCATAAACAATCAATTTTCATAATATTTCTAAACAATGGCGCAAAAATAGCACTTTTTTGACTAAGATACAAATATTTTTTGTATTTTTGCAGCCAAATTAAGTAAAATTGATCATATGCGCTATCTTAACACATATATTTCAGTTCTCTTTATTCTATTTATTGCCTTTGGCTTTCCTGCAATTTCGCAGAGTCTGAAGGCTAAAACCTTTACTGTGGTAATCGATCCCGGTCATGGTGGCGGCGATGTTGGTACTCCTCATCGTAAATGCAAACAGGACGAGAAAACCATCGCACTCAATGTATCGTTGAAATTAGGAAAGCTCATTGAGCAGAACTACCCTGACGTCAAAGTGGTCTATACTCGTAAGAAAGATACTTACCCATCACTTCCAGATCGCACACAAATTGCAAAGAATGCACATGGCGATCTGTTTATCTCTATTCACGTCAATGCGGCACCTGATAAGTCGGCCAGAGGCTTCGAAACCTATGTCTTTGGTGTCTCTGGTGAAAAAGGGAAACGCGAAGACGAGCAGAAACGATTGAAGGAAAGAATGGAGGACGAACGAGAGAATCTCGACATTAACGGTAAGCTCGTAAACTTCGATACAGACATTGATATCGAAACCAAGATTCTCTGCCAGGCTCAACGTGAGAAGCATAACAAACAGAGTCTTGAATTTGCAAACTCTGTACAGAGCGCCATTATTAGTGGAATCAAAACGACTTCTTATGCCAAGAGTGTCAATAATCGCGGCGTAAAACCTAAGAATCTATTTGTACTCTGCTACTCCCCTATGCCTGCTGTTCTCATTGAGCTTGGTTATATGAGTAATGCCGCAGAAGAACAGTTCATTACCAGTGCAGATGCTCAAAGCAATTTTGCTCAAAGCATCTATTCGGCTTTTAAGACCTATAAGAAGAATTGGGATAAACGACAACTCTCTAATGGAGGTAAGGTTGTCGAAGAAAAAGCTGAAGAACCAGTCATAGAAAAGAAGGAAGAAAAGCCTACTCCACAAACTACACAAAAAACTGAAGAAAAGAAAGCTGAAAACAAGACCTCTTCAGTAAAAGAAGAAAAGAAAGCAGATGAAAAGCCTGTTGAAAAGAATGCAAATAAGCCTGCTTTTACTTGGAGAATTCAATTCCTTTTGTCGGAGAAGGAACTTAGTAAGAATGCAAAAGAGCTGAAAGGACTTTCTCCTGTCAGCTATTATAAAGAAGGCAAATATTACAAATATACTTACGGAGATGCAGCCACGCAAGCTCAGATGAACAAAGATCTGCAGACCGTCAAGAAATTATTCAAAGATGCTTTCCCCGTAAAATTCGACAGTGAAGGCAATAAAATAAAATGATATGAAAATCAGTAACGAATTAAAGATTGGTTTTTGGGCCATCGTCGCCATCGTTGTCATGTTCTATGGCGTTCGTTATCTCAAAGGAATCAATTCATTCAAAGAAGGAACTTTCTATTACCTCAATTGTGATAAAGTCGATGGACTTGCTGTCTCAAGTCATGTTACTCTTCATGGTTTGAAAGTTGGTATGGTCCGTTCTCTCGAATATGACCCAACGACAAAGAATATCGTTGTTCTGCTCAACATCTATGACAGTGATTTGAAAATCCCTGTAGATAGCCGTGTATTTGTACAAGGAGATCTGCTTGGCACGTCAGATGTCGTACTTGATCTTGGAGATAGTCAAACCTGTTATCAGGCTTGGGATACAATTCAGGCACCTCCTGCTAGCGCGGGACTTCTTGATAAAGCAGATCCTATCATTGACAA
>JAZUIL010000028.1:0-4155 GCA_045642245.1 Bacteroidales bacterium | reverse complement strand
AGTAATATATAATAATGTGTAAATAGAGAACTGCCGTTTTAAGACTAAACTATGGCCGCAGAACAGAAAAAATCTACTTTCGCAGGAAGCATCATGCGTGGAGACAGCAAGATATGGATTATCTATGTCGTGCTGATCTGTATCTCGTTTGTAGAGATATTCAGTGCCACCGCGCAACTCGCCAACAAGGCCGCTAATGCCAGCGACCCTGCGTTTAGTCATATCAAAAACCTATTTGTAGGCCTCATCATCCTACTGCTGACTCAGAGTATGAGCCTGAAGTCCTTCCGCGCATGGGACAAGACGCTCTATGTCCTCGGACTGATCTTCTTTGTCATTACCATTGCTATGGGAACTCAGCAGAAAGGTGCAGCACGTTCTATTGCCGGATTCCAGCCAGTTGAGCTATGTAAACTGGGAGCTATAACGATGCTATGTGCAGCGGTTACTGCCAAAGACTATACATTCCAACGCCTGTCTATATTCCGTTCGAGGACACAATACCGGCGATACTGGCTCTATATAATCCTTATTACACTAGTAGCAGCACCTGTCGCGACACAGAACCTTTCGAGTGCATTGATTATCTGCATGGCATGTTTTGGCATTCTGTTCCTGGCAGGAGTCAAAGGCAAATATCTCATTAATACCATTATTGTCGCTTTGGTAGCAGGAGGACTCTTTGTAGGCTCTCTGTTTATCGTATACAAGACCACCCATAAGACGCCTGAGATGGAACAAATGGAAGAGAGTGGTGTCACAGCGACCGGTTTTACCATTGATAAGGTTCTAGGACGAGCCACGACATGGGCCAATCGTCTCTTCGACCACTCTGATATCCCTCTCTGGCAAGAAGATATGGGAGGAAAGAAATCTCAGGAGATCTATTCTCACATGGCCATTGCCAATGGATATCCACTTGGACAGTTTATCGGGCGAAGCCGTCTGCGCGACTTCCTTCCAGAAGCGTTCTCCGATTATATCTTTGCGATTATATTCGAGGAATGGGGTTTCTTACCGGCTTCATTCATCCCGCTGCTGTATCTCCTATTGTTGGCGCGATGTTATTATCTGTCACGACAAACGGAGAGTATATACATCCGGCTTCTCATCGTCGGACTTCCTTTGATCATGGTAATACAGGCACTTATCCATGTCGGTGTCAGTACCGGTGCCATGTTCGTCACAGGTCAACCGCTACCGCTTATCAGTAGAGGTGGATCGAGTATCATTGCCACGAGTGCATCCATCGGTATGATGTTGGCTTTGAGCAGACTCATCATGCAGGAGAAACAGGAACGAGAAGCTGCACTCAATATGCAAATCGAATCTGTACAGGAGACAGAGGAGAAACAGATTACAGACAATACAAACGAAACAGAATAATATGCGTTTTCTTATAAGCGGAGGTGGCACAGGTGGCCACATCTTTCCCGCTGTATCAATAGCCAACGCCATCAAAAAGGCGCAACCTGATGCAGAGATTCTCTTCATCGGAGCATTAGGTCGTATGGAGATGGAGAAGGTTCCTGCCGAAGGATACAAGATTATCGGCTTGCCAGTACGTGGTTTTATCCGTCCGTTATTCCATCCCGGCAACCTGATGGTTCTGATTGATCTCTTTAAAAGCATCCGTCAGGCCAAACAGATCATCAAGAAATTTAAGCCAGATGCAGCTGTCGGCGTCGGTGGATATGCCAGTGCAGCGGCTCTTAAAGCAGCAGCAGCAATGGGTGTTCCATACATCCTTCAGGAGCAGAATGGTTTTGCCGGTGTCACGAATCAGAAGCTGGCATACAATGCACAGAAGATTTGTGTAGCATATCCTGGCATGGATCGTTTCTTCCCGGCAGATCGTATTGTCATGACAGGCAATCCTGTTCGTCAGTCCTTGCTTGAATGTACTGTCAGTGTCGAAGAAGCTCGCGAGACCTTCGGCCTGAATCCTGACATGCCTACGATCTTTGTTACCGGTGGCAGTTTAGGAGCTCGCAGCGTCAACAATGCGATTGCTGCAGGTATCAAGGAATTCGAGAGAGCCGGAGTACAGGTTCTTTGGCAGACCGGTAAGGCCGATGGAGACAAGTGGGAGAATGCAGTACGTCATGCAGAGGCAAAGCACGTGCACCCTACCGTCTTTGTCTCTGATATGGCCAAAGCCTATCGTGCAGCAGACATCGTAGTATCACGTTCAGGTGCAGGAGCCGTCAATGAAGTCTGTCTTTTAGGCAAGGCTGCTATCTTCGTTCCACTTCCTACTGCGGCAGAAGACCATCAGACAGCCAACGCTCGCAGCCTGGCAGTACGAGATGCTGCCATCCTGATTCCAGACCATGTAGCTCCTACCCGACTCGTAAAAGATGCTATTGACCTGGTTAATGACAAAGCTCGCATCGCCCGTTTTGAACGAAATGCCAAAGCTATGGGCATGTTCAACGCCGCAGATACGATTGCAGATATCGTCATCAAGATTGCTGAGAAAAAATAAGATCATATGAAATCAATATATTTTGTAGGTGCTGGCGGTATTGGAATGTCAGCTCTCGAACGATATTTCAATGCTAACGGCTATAAAGTCGGTGGCTATGATAAGACTCCGTCCCCTTTGACAGAGGCCTTGATCAAAGAAGGTATCGACATTCATTTTGAGGACAATATCGATACCGTTGCTCCAGAATTCAAAGATCCAGCCAACTGCATCGTTTGTTATACGCCTGCCATCCCTAAGGATCATGGCGAATTATGCTTCTTCCAGCAGAATGGATTCCAGGTTATGAAGCGTAGCAAGATTCTCGGTCTGGTCACAGAAGAGAAGCGAGGTCTTTGTGTTGCCGGCACTCACGGCAAGACCACGACCAGTAGCATGATTGCCCATGTTCTCAAGCAGAGCCACGTCGACTGCAACGCTTTCCTCGGAGGAATCCTGAAGCCATACGAGAGTAACCTTATGCTATCGGAGAAGAGTGATCTCACGGTCATCGAAGCCGACGAATTCGATCGCTCATTCCATACGCTTCGTCCATATATGAGTGTCATCACCAGCTGTGATCCTGACCATCTGGATATCTATGGCACAGAAGAAGCTTATCGTGAGTCTTTTGCTCACTATGTTTCGCTGATTCGTCCAGAAGGTGTCCTGCTCAAGCACAAAGGAATCAAGGTCGATTGCAGTCAATTGCAAGCTGGTGCAGCATATGCAGAATACAGCAGCACAGAGGAGGCAGATTTCTTTGCATCGAACGTCCGCATTGGCAATGGTACGATTCTCTTTGATTTCGTCATCAAAAATCCTGAACGCTGGCAGTCGTTCAACGGAAGAACAGATAACAATCATACAATTTGCGACATCGAGCTCGGAGTACCTGCTCCTATTAATGTAGACAATGCAGTTGCAGCTCTTGCCATCTGCTGGATCAATGGATGTAGTGATCAGGAACTTCGTGAGGGCATGAAGAGTTTCGGTGGTGCGAAGCGCCGCTTCGACTTCTATGTCAAGCGAGAGGATCTGGTCGTCATGGATGACTATGCACATCATCCTGATGAAGTCAAAGCTTCTTTGTCTTCTGTCATGAAGCTGTTTGCTGGCCGTAAGGTAACCGTCTGTTTCCAGCCACATCTTTACAGCCGTACACATGACTTGGTAGATGGATTTGCTGAAGCATTGGCTTTACCAGATCGTACATTGCTATTGCCAATTTATCCAGCTCGTGAGCAACCGATTCCTGGAGTTACCAGTGAATGGCTTCTGGAGAAGATCCGTACACAAGCCATTGCAAATGCTAACAATACGTTGGCGAACGAACTCGAAGTTGTCCAGAAAGAAGATCTTGTCAATCGCTTAAAAGATCTTCGTGCACAGGGGCAGCTGGATGTAGTCGTCATGATGGGTGCTGGTGTGGACATCGAGCGCTTAGTCAAACCAACTGCAGAAGCATTGGCATAAAAACAACTATTCTCAAAACAAAATCTGAATGATCAAGACCATTTTCAAGGTCATAGGCGTACTTCTTATCATAGGCTACCTGCTGGCAGCCGGCATAATGTATGGCTTCTGGAGACCCGAACCGGTCTATCGTGGCATAGATATCCATATCGACTATCCGAATGATGAAGCACACTTCCTCAATCCTTCGGATATACGCTCGAAGATTGTTC
>JAZUIL010000027.1:0-2363 GCA_045642245.1 Bacteroidales bacterium | reverse complement strand
GCACTTGACCTCATCCGTGAGAAGAAGATCGACATGGTAGTCAACATCCCGAAGAACCTCTCTTCTGGTGAGCTCACCAACGGCTACAAGATCCGCCGTGCCGCCATCGACTTCAACGTCCCTCTCATCACCAACGACCGCCTCGCCTCTGCCTTCATCAATGCATTCACCTCAATGAGTGTCGATGACATTGCGATTAAGGCGTGGGATGAGTATGGGCAGGAATGATCATTCGTTTTTGACCATAATGACCAATGACCAGATGACCAGATGACCGCGCCCCCGCTACGATTGTAGCGAGGGCGCTTTCTTAATCATATAAGGCGAAATAATAAGTTAGATACGAGTCTTCCGCTTCATAACATCAACAATCTTCTTTACAAAAGGCAGAATCTGTTGACACACCAAGTAAACCTCAGTAGAATATGCTGACGGATACCCATCCTTATCTCTTGAGAAATGTGCAGATGCATTGCGGATAGCATCTTCAACATAAACAGGATGAACATTGAAATCAAAACCGCCTTGAATCTTACTATTGACATATTCTTTGAAACTAGCAGATTGTGATACTTCAGCCGAATCTGGCTTTTCATCATAAATATGATAGTAATGCCAGATCTCAAATTGTGGATTACTCTGCGCAACATTCCACATATCATAAACAGGCAGGTTACTGTATCTTGATCTTTCTTGCGAGTTAAGAACTGCGCAAAAATCCCTTAATTCAGCAATCTTTCCTTGTGCCTGCCATTCATCTGTATCGATGACAAACCATACAAGGTCATGTTCCCGATAATCAGGAGAAGTATTTTTTCCAAGCAAATGAGCTTCAGCCCATTCCTTTAGTTTTACAGGATCTGATTTTCCATCTTCAGAAGGAATTGGAATAACAGACAGATTTGAGGACAAACCTGCAAAGAACTCGAAATAGTTTGGTTCTGTAGCATTTCCTTCACAGATGACAAAAATCTTCTGTGCATTGCGAGAAGGCTCCTGCTTTTTATAGTTTTTTACACGCAGTATCATAAATCTCACCAATTAAGGTCCTTGATATTCGACAGGAACGGAATGCCTCCGTATCGGCCTTGAAGATACCCGTTCTCAATATTTGCAGTATTATGGATATTGAAATCACTTAACGGATAGAGCTTTGTAGAGTTGTCAATATCCTTCTGCGCAAACCAGATTTCATCAGGACGGAAAATATCCAGATCCAGCAAGCAAGATTCATGCGTTGAAAAAATCAGCTGTCCCTTTGCCCGTTGACTCTCAGAGATTGTTCGCATCAGTTCCTTTATCAGAATCGGATGAACACTGCGTTCCATCTCATCAATGATGAAAACACTATCAGGTCGAACGAGCAGGTAATAAAGGACAGGCATATAGTCTATTATACGACGAGTGCCATCCGACTCCAAAAAGAATGGAGTTGTTTGAAGTTGACCATCAGGCATAGTATGCTGTGGAAGAATTGTTTTCTTCAGCAGCATCTCTTCTTCATATACAATATTGAAAGTCTCTCCTGTCACCCTATTGACCGCCAAGACAGGTAATCCTGGTGTTTTCTTTGCCAGATCAGATTCCTCCTTGTACACAGATTGAGCTTCCTGCAACGACATTTCTTCCCTTTGCGAAACAAGACTTTCTATTCCTGTCTTAAAGAATGGCAACTTCTCATTCACCATACGGGAGAAATCTGAGTTTGTGTCCATCAGGTGAGGCATAATGCCAAAGATTGCATCTGGACGCACAATGCACAATTCATCCACAAACCATCGATATGCCTTGGTAATCATTGGGAATGAGTCAGCATAATACTGTCCCATGAAATTGAGCATAGACATATCCTGTCGCTGTACACGTCGTATTGCATCCCTATATTCTGAGGTTACTTTCGCGTCTGTATATTTCTGTGAAAGTTCTACCGAAATTGATCCTGCATCATCCAACAATCTCTTAAAAATAAGGTCATCCTTGGTCTTTCCACTTTGGTAGAGTTCCTCCATATATATATTTTTAGAATCGAACTCTACGTGATAATAGAACACACAATCTCCCACAGAATACTCTATTGCCAACGCAGACGGCTTACCAGCACATGCTTCATCATAGAAAAATCGAGTATCAGCAGGGAAACTTATAGCACTCAGAACTCCCTTGGAGACAATTCCTTGTAGCAATCCGATACAACGAACCAGATTACTCTTACCAGCACCGTTTGCGCCATACAATGCGGTCATGCGCAATACTACCGCATGATCACATGTAATCTTATGCGAATCATGGCTATGAGTCTTGCTCGAAGGGAAAAGATTAAACTCTGTTGCCTCCTTAAAAGAAAATACATTCTCTGCAATAAA
>JAZUIL010000026.1:0-17101 GCA_045642245.1 Bacteroidales bacterium | reverse complement strand
TTGTATGAAAGCCAGGGCGACCAGGTGAACTATATGAAGTATATGTCATTCTCAGCCATGGCGGATATCCGGTCTGGTAATCAGGATATTGCTTCGCTCGAGGAGCTGGCTATCGTACTCTATGACCTTGGCGATCTGGATAGAGCTTATAGTTATATTAATGTGTGCATGGAGTGTGCACGTCTGTATAACAACCAGGTACGTATGGTAAGCGTGGCACGTGTGATGGACTCGATCCTTTCATCTTATCAGGAGCGAGACCGTGGCCAGCGTCAGCGTCTCAACTGGCTCATCAGCATTCTGGCCGTGGCTGTTGTCCTCCTGCTTATCGTGATTGCGCTCGATGTTCGTCATCGTCGTCGTCTGACTCGTAGCCGTTCGGAGTTGGAGGATGTCAATGCAGAACTACAGAAGCACCGCGCAGATCTGGCTGCAGCTAACGAGCAGTTGAAAGACACCAATGAGAAACTGAAGCTGTCTATGGCTCAGCAGGCTGACGTGAACGTGCAGCTCAGTGAGAGTAATGCAGCGAAGGAGGAGTATATCAGCTACCTCTTCAGCATGTGTTCGAACTACATCAGCAAGATCGATGATTTCCGCAAGAACATCAACCGTAAGGCGAAGGTGAAGCAGTGGGACGAAGTGCTGCAGATGACAGATAAGAGTAACGTAATGCAGGAAGAGCTCAAGGAGTTCTACCAGAACTTTGATGCTATCTTCCTCAATCTCTATCCTAATTTCGTGCAGCAGTTCAACGCGCTTCTCTCACCCGAAGAGCAGATCATCCCTAAGAAAGGTGAGTTGCTCAACACCGATCTGCGCATCTATGCACTCGTACGATTGGGTATTAATGACTCTACGAAGATCGCAGAATTCCTACATTGCTCACCACAGACAGTATACAATAACAGATTAAAGATCAGAAGCCGCGCTCTGGTCGAAAAAGAGGATTTTGTGCGCGTTGTACAGTCTTTAGGACGCAATTAAAGACTTACCGACCGTATAATCTATATCATTGAAAATCAGTCCTTATTTCTTTACCGAAGTTTACCGATTTATATACTTGGTATTGCTTGCCTATAAAAAAAGGCTTACCTTTGCAGTGCAAATACAAAAAGGAGGCGACTCCTGATACGAAAGGCATGGTAAGTTAATTAAATAGGTAATGTGATCTGCACAGGCTGGAAGAAGTCCTCTGAAGGAGAGAGGATTTCTTTCAGCGGCTGTGAGATTATTCTTGAAAACTGCAAGCTTACTGACACTGCTAGAAAAACAAAACAACAATCAATAATACATTATTTAATTTAAAAAGCATTCGCATGAGAAACCGAATCCAGAAGTGGGCTATGAAGGCTATGATGGTCTTGGCCCTGCTACTCTTCTCGCCATTGGGGGCTTTAGCTCAGCAATTGACCGTGAAGGGTGTGGTTAAGGACGAAATGGGCGAACCAATTATTGGTGCAAATGCCCGAGTTAAAGGAACAACAAACGGAACGATGACCGATCTCGACGGTAACTTCGTGATCAGTAACGTTGATGCTAACGCAATGATCGAGTTCAGTTTCGTTGGTTACACAAGTCAGGAAAAGAAGGCTCAGCCTCAGATGACCATCGTCTTGGTTGAGGACAACAAGATGCTCGAAGACGTCGTAGTCGTAGGTTACGGTGTTCAGAAGAAGAGCGTAGTTACCGCTGCTATTGCAAAGGTTAGTTCAGATGACCTCGCAGGTACAGCTCCAGTGCGTATGGATAACGCGTTGAAGGGTCTTGCTGCTGGTGTGAACGTAACTTCAAACTCTGGTCAGCCAGGTGCTGCTTCTAAGATCCGTGTACGTGGTACTGGTACCGTGAACAACTCTGATCCTCTTTACATCGTCGATGGTATGGCAATTGAGGGTGGTTTCGACTTCTTGAATCCATCTGATATCGAGTCTATCGAAGTTTTGAAGGACGCCGCTTCAGGTGCTATCTATGGTGCACGTGCTGCTAACGGTGTAATCCTCGTTACCACCAAGAAGGGTAAGAAGGGTAAGGCTACCGTTAGCTATAACTTCTCTCAGGGTTGGCAGACCGCTTGGAAGCATCGTGACGTTCTCAACGCTTCTGAGTATATGGTTATGCGTAACGAAGGTCTCGTTAACAGCGGCCAGATGCCAATGTATGCTGATCCATACAACGTAACTGTAGATACTGACTGGCAGGATCTTATCTTCAACGATAACGCTCCTGTAACCAATCATGAGGTAACCCTCAGTGGTGCAAGTGATGCTGTAAGCTACTACCTCTCTGCTGGTTACTACAATCAGGAAGGTATCGTAGGTGGTAACTATGGCCACTCTAACTACGAGCGTCTTACTCTCCGTAACAACCTTAATGCTACTCTCTACGACTTGAGCAAGGAGCGTAACTGGTTGAACAAGATCGACGTTTCTTCTAACATCTCTTATGCTCGTATCAAGAGCACCGGTATCGATGTTAACTCTCAGTGGGGTGGTCAGTTGAGCTCTGCTCTTTCTTTGCCACCTCTTATCTCTCCATATCTTTCAGGTGCTGATGCTGAGGCTCAGATCAAGGATTACTCAGCTAACTATCCTGAGGAGTATGTGCCAATGTATGACAAGAACAACGGTATGTTGCTCAACATCCCTGGCGCAGGCTTCAATGAGATGGCTAACCCACTCGCACAGTTCCAGCTTCCTGCTGGTAAGAACTGGAGCCACAAGTTCGTTGCTAACTGGTCTGCTACCTTCCAGATCTGGGACGGTTTGAAGTTCAAGACCAGCTATGGCGTAGATATGAGCTTCTGGGGTAGCAACTCATACCAGATTCCTCACTGGATTTCTCCTACACGTCACGCTAGCTATTCTAAGGCTTCTGCACAGAGCGACCGTGGTACTGTATGGCAGCTCGAGAACGTGTTGACCTATGATAAGGACTTTGGCAAGCACACTGTTAACGTCGTACTCGGTCAGTCAGCATTCAAGAACTCTGGCTGGAGCCTCGGTGCTTCTCGTAACCACATCAAGGACTTCGCTAAGCCTTGGATCAACGCTGCAACTGGTATTGCTGCAGATGGTGACCGCGATGGCTGGGGTGGCCCTGGCGTAGAGCACACCATGTCTTCTCTCTTCGCTCGTATCAGCTACAACTATGACGAGCGTTATATGCTCCAGGCTACTGTACGCCGTGACGGTTCAAGCCGCTTCGGTCCTAACAACAAGTATGGTGTATTCCCATCTGTATCTCTTGGTTGGAACGTCATGAACGAGGCCTTCATGGAGGGTACCCGTGAGTGGCTCAACAACTTGAAGGTTCGTTTCAGCTGGGGTAAGAATGGTAACGATAACATCGGTGACTTCCGTTACACCGTTCTTACACAGGGTGGTAACAACTACGGCTTCGGTACTCAGAGCATTAAGGAATGGATTTCTTCTAAGGCTAGCGGTCTTGCTAATCCTAACTTGAAGTGGGAGGAGTCTGAGCAGACTGACCTCGGTATCGACTTCGGTTTCCTTAACAATTCTTTGACTTTGACTCTCGATTACTTCAGCAAGCGTACCAACGGTATGTTGAAGGATATGAACATCCCTACCTATGTAGGTGAGTCTAAGCCTATCGGTAACGTAGGTGACATGAAGAACAGCGGTCTTGAGATCGAGCTTGGTTACAAGTTCAACATTTCTGACGCTACCTTCGGCATCAAGGGTAATATCTCTTATTTGAAGAATGAGCTCGTTAAGCTCGGTAATGCTGCAGGCTTCGAGATGTATGATAACGTACAGAACCTCGGTAATGTCTCACGTGCTGAGGCTGGCCAGCCATTCCCATTCTTCTATGGTCTCCAGACTGATGGTATCTTCCAGAACCAGGCTGAGATCGACGCTTACACTGGTGCAAATGGCAAGATTCAGCCAGATGCACGTCCAGGTTTCGTACGCTACGTCGATACCAATGGTGACGGTATGATCAATGATGATGACCGCGTGAAGCTCGGTAAGGGTACACCAGACTGGACCTTCGGCTTTACCTTCAACGCAGCTTGGAAGGGCTTCGACTTCATGATGTTCTGGCAGGGTACTCAGGGTAACGACATCTTCGATGCAAGCCGTCGTCTTGATCTCTCTGGTATCAACCTCCCTGGCTGGATGCGTGGTCGCTGGACCGGCGAGGGTACCTCTGACAAGTATCCTATCTACATCATCGGTGATGCAACTAACTGGAAGGCTTCAGACCTCTACGTTCACGATGGCAGCTACATGCGCCTCAAGAATATTGAGCTCGGTTACACCGTTCCACAGAAGTGGACCAAGATGGCATTTATCAGCCGTCTCCGTGCATACTTCGCTTGTGAGAACCTCCTGACCTTCACCAAGTACTACGGTTTCGATCCTGAAATCTCTTCTGCTGGTACTTCTAGCGGTATGGACTTCGGTGTTTATCCACAGCCTCGTACAATCAAGGTGGGTGTTAACGTAACCTTCTAATTTGTTAATTCGTTCTTTTGTTGGTAAGTTCTTTTGTTAATAGGTTCTTTTGTTTGCATCAATAAGCAACAAAACAACAATAAAACAAAACAACAAAACAACAATAACAACAAAATCAACATTGAAAATATGAAAAATCAATATATTCTGATGGCCGTTGCAGCAGGTCTTACCATGACAGCCTGCTCAGACAGCTTCCTTGAGGTGACCAGCCCTACTGACACCTTCATTGAGGAGTATTATACCACCGAGAAGACCATCGATGAGGCTCTCGTGGCTGCATATGCACCTCTCCACTGGTATGACTATGGTACCAGCTACAACTACTGTTCGCTCAACTTCATTGCTGATCTTCTCGGCGATGACCTCTATCCAAACGGCGGTTCAAGTGAGGACCAGCCTTTCATCCAGTTGCTCTTCAACTATTCTGCTACTCCACAGATTTGTGCAGCAGGTATCTGGGGTGACTCTTACTCTGGCGTAAAGCGTTCGAATGACGTTTTGAAGTACCTTGACTGGGTAACTGATATGTCAGATGCTAAGAAGAATGAGGTTGAGATTCAGGCTCGTCTGCTCCGCGTATTCTACTACAATCAGCTCTGGAAGTTCTTTGGCAACGTTCCTTGCTACTTCGAGAACCTTGAGGCTCCTTATATCTATGAGCAGTCAACCGCTGATGAGGTATATGCTAAGGTCATTGAGGAACTTGAGTCTATCATCGGCAACTCAGCTCTTAAGGAAGACTGGCCAGATGAGGAGAAGGGTCGTGTTACCAAGCCAATGGCATACATGCTCTACACTGAGATGGTTATGATCCAGAAGGATAACAGCCGTTATTCAAAGGCTCTCGGTTATATGAACGAACTCATTAAGGGTGGCAAGTTCGCTCTCTTGGACGACTTCTCAGCTATCTGGGACGAGGAGAACGAATGGTGCAAGGAGTCAATCTGGGAGATCAACTACTACGATGACAACTCTGTACGTGGTTGGGGCAACCAGCTCGCTGCTGGTGGTTCTGTAGCTCCACGTCTCTGGGGTCCACGTTCATTCCAGTGCAATTCTACCGATCCTATGTATGCTGATGTAGATGCAGGTTGGGGCTTCGGTTCTGTACCAGTTCACACCTACCAGATGTTCGATCCATCAGATAAGCGTCTGAAGGCTTCTATCATTGACCTTGAGGCTAACGGTACTTCTGATGATAAGGGTTGGCAGTACACAGGTTACCACACCTATAAGTATATCTGTAAGAAGGCTAACAACAAGGATCAGAAGGCTGATGCCGACCTTGGCTTCAACAACAACCTCCGTGTTTACCGCTTCGCTGAGACTCTCCTGAATGCAGCTGAGCTTTCTCTTGCTGCTGGCAATCAGGGTGATGCTGACAAGTACCTCAATATGGTACGTAGCCGTGCAGGTCTTCCTGACGCAACTGCAACTCTCGACAACATCATCGACGAGCGTCGTCATGAGTTCGTAGCTGAGGGTAAGCGTTATTTCGACCTCGTTCGTACAGGCAAGGCTGCTTCAGTGCTTACTCCTGCTAATGATGAGGGTGGCTATCGTACTAAGGCTTGGTCAGAGGCTGTACGCTTCTTCCCAATTCCACAGTCTGATATCGATGCAGCTCAGGGTTCATTGACCCAGAATGGTAACTATTAATCGTAAAATGAAATGAAGAATACATTCAAATATTTGCTCGGAACTCTGGCTCTGGCAGGCTCTATGGTAGCCTGCTCGCCAGAAGAGTTCGACCACATGTCAGAGTCTGGCATTATTGATGCTATAGGCTTTGGTGAGAAGATCGATGTAACTGTTGATCAGTCAACCAATCAGGTTACATTCACACTCAATGGCGCTGAAGGTATTTATCCTATTTGGGAGATCGACCTCGGCAAGGGTAAGACAGATGTCAGCACCGTTAATGGCTACAAGCGTATCCTCACCCTCGCTGGTGACTATACCGTTCGTTGTCATATCGGTAATAAGAATGGTATCAGCACCAGCTATGTAGATTATAAGTTCCATATCAACAACAGTATTGTTGACTTCACCAAGTACACCACTATGCTTAGCAAGGCTCCTTGGTATATTGACAACACTGCAAAGGGTCACCTCGCTTGTGGTGAGTCTGGTACTGAGGGTACTAACTGGTGGAGCGCAAATCCAGATGAGAAGGCTGCATTCGGCGTTTATGACAACGCTTTGACCTTCACCACTGATATGAAGTATACCTTCGATCCAGGTGCTGCAGGAACACTCTATGCTAACTGGGGTGTAACCAGCAACGGCTGGCAGGATTCCTACTGGAGTGGTGTAGAGAACGATGACTTCAACGTTCCTGTTGAGCTCCAGAATACTACCTATAACTTTGAGGTTGAAGGTGAGGACCTCTATCTCACCTTCCCTAAGGGTACTTACTTCCCATACATCGCTAACGATGATATCTGGAATACTCCACGTTACCTTGTCGTTAACATGACAACAAAGCAGATGACTCTCCGTTCTGATAACGGTGGCATCGCATGGCAGTATATCCTCACCACCCAGCATGAGGTGAAGGAGGTATTCAAGGGCTTCGATGTAAACAGTGAGGATAACCTCTGGAAGCAGGCTAATGCTAGCTTCAACAGCCTCTACTATGCTCATGGTGGTTCATGGGATATTCTTCCTGACTATGAGCACTCTGAGGAGAATGGTGTTTACACCGTTAATCTCCCAACTGCAACCGATAACCAGTGGCAGGCTCAGTATTGTTTGAAGACTGACCTCAGCAATGCTAACGTACCAGCAGATGCTACTTATGATTTCTCTGCTATCGTTACTCCAACCAATGACATCAAGCAGGTAACCTTCAAGCTTACCTCTTCAGATGATCAGATTTCGCTCATCGAGCAGCGTGTTGATCTCACCGGTATGGAGGATAATGTAGTTTACTTCACTGAGCTTCCAGGTCAGACTCTCGATGGCAACTACAAGTTCGTCTTCGACTTTGGTGGAAACCCAGATAACACTGAGATCGTAATCAAGGACATCGTTCTTATCGATCACAGCAAGAATAAGGTTTCTGTTCCTTCAGAGGGTGGTGATTCTCCTGCAGATCCTTCAAAGCCAGCCGTTGACTGGACAGGTGAGAACCTCCTTGCAGGTATGCCAGTAGAGCTCACTCAGTACTATGCTCCAGGTTGGTCTCCACTCCCAGATGCAGAGTATACTGCGGAGAATGGCGTTTACACCATCAACTATCCTTCAGCTACTACTGATCAGTGGCAGGCTCAGTTTACCTTCAACAACACAGGCATTGCTCTTGATCCAGAGAAGACCTATGATTTCCGCGTAAAGATTACCTCTTCTACCGATCATCCTGGTGTAACTGTTAAGCTCACTCAGCAGGACGATGACAACACCTTCATTACAGAGGGTCGTCATCCACTTGCAGCATTCGAGGAGACTTGGATTGAACTCAGTGATCTTAAGTTCGTTGTTAATGGTGAAGGTAAGGGTGTAATCAACAACCTCAAGATGCCATTCGACTTCGGTGGTATCGCAGCAGGTACTGAGATCGTAATTAGCGAAATGCACCTCCAGGAGCACAAGGTATCAGGCCCAGTTGCTGTCGATTGGACTAAGCCAAATCTCCTTGCTTCTATGCCAGTAGACATCTCTAAGTACTATGCTCATGGTGGTTCATGGGATGTTCTTCCTGAATATGAGCACTCTGCAGAGAATGGCGTTTACACCATTACTCTTCCAACTGCTACCGATGCACAGTGGCAGGCTCAGTTCACCTTCAACAACACAGGCATTGCTCTTGATCCAGCAAAGAGCTATGACTTCCGCGTGAAGCTTACCTCTAACACCGATCACCCTGGTGTAACTGTGAAGCTCACCCAGCAGGACAATGACGAGATCTTCCTCACCGAAGGCCGTCACCCACTCGAAGCTTTCGAGGAGACTTGGATCGAACTTGTTGACATCAAGGTCAATAAGGATCAGATTACCAATCTTAAGATGCCATTTGACTTCGGTCAGAATGCAGCTGATACTGAAATCATTATCAGCGATATGCACCTTCAGGAGCACTAATCTGACGATAACATAACATAGCGGCCCGGAGCTATAGTCAATCTGGTGCTTCGGGTCGCTATTTCTTTTTCCTTTTTAGAGATTCGTTCTCAAAACTACAAACAAATTAATGAAATACTTGCATTTCCTTCTCATATTGGCCGTTGCTGTAGGCTTCTGCGCTTGTGGTGGTTCTGGTGATGACGAACCTGTAGGAGCAGACGTTAAAGAGACACTGAACATTCCTGCCGAAGGTGGTAGCGTCGATGTGAACGTCAAAATCAAGGGAGACTGGAAGTCTTCCACTCTCGATAACTGGCTCACTGTCTCGCCTGGTTCGGGCAATGGCGGTAGTGTCAAGATCACAGCTAAGGCTAACGAATCGTTTGACGAGCGTAGTGGAATGGTAACTGTCCGTTCTGGTCAGACCCGTCATATTGTCGATGTGGTACAGGCTGGAGCAGAGCGTCCTGCCATTAAGTGTCCGATAGGCGATGAGTACAATCTCGTATGGCACGATGAATTCGAGGAAGGTACAGAGCTCGGTAATGACTGGGTGCATGAAGTGCAAGGTGCCGGTTGGGTGAACCATGAGTTGCAGACCTATGTCAACCATGTATCGCCAAATGGCAAGGAAGTAACGGAGATCAAGGGCGGTAAGCTTCAGATCCATTGCTTCAAGGAAGGCGGTAAGATCTATTCTGGCCGCGTTTATGGCAAGCGTAACAAAGGCTGGACCTACGGTTACGTAGAAGCAAGCATCAAGCTCCCTTCAGGTAAGGGCACTTGGCCAGCTTTCTGGATGATGCCTGTCAACTTTAAGTCTTGGCCTCATGATGGCGAGATCGACATCATGGAGGAGGTCGGCTATCATAAGGACTATGTCTCATCGAGCCTTCATGCCGATGGACATGTACATAGCAACAACACACAGGTCACTAAGGAAGTGAAGTGTGCTGGTGCTGAAGGAGAATTCCATACCTATGGCATGGAGTGGACCAAGGACTACTTCCAGTTCTATGTCGATGGTAAGAAGACCCTCTATTATAAGAATCCTGGCACCGGTGTCCGTGACTGGCCATACGATGCTCCATTCTACGTCATCTTCAACCTCGCTTGGGGTGGCGACTGGGGTGGAAGCCAGGGTGTGGACGAAAGCGCGCTTCCTATCACGATGGAAGTAGATTACGTCCGCGTATTCCAGAAGTAAGAAAGTTAATTCATAATACATAATTCGTAATTGAAAAACTGAAAACTGAAAAACTGAAAAAACAGTGGTGAAAGACATTTCTGCAATGTAAAGTGCGGAAATTGGCTTTGCCGAAATTAAGAATTATGAATTAGAAATTATGAATTAAAAAAATATAGTGTGTGTTATTAGTATAGTGCATTATTTAATTATTTAGGTGCTAATTTATGAAAAATTGCAAAAAGACCTTAGTCTTTGCCATGACGGTTGGAGCCTGCGCTTTCATGGCGCAGACCCCTTCCGTAGCACAGCAGTTGCCCCTTTATCTCGATCTCAGCAAGCCTCTTGAGCAGCGTGTAGAAGATGCGCTCTCTCGCATGACGCTTCGCGAAAAGATTGGTATCATACATGCTCAATCTAAGTTCTCTAGCCCTGGCGTGGCTCGTCTTGGCATTCCTGAGCTCTGGTGTACCGACGGTCCTCATGGTATCCGTCCTGACGTACTCTGGGACGAGTGGAATCAGGCTGGTTGTACCAATGACTCTTGTACCGCTTTCCCAGCGCTGACCTGCTTGGCTGCAACCTGGAATCCAGAGTTGGCTCTCGCTTATGGTCAGTCGATAGGAGAGGAGGCCCGCTATCGTCAGAAGGCCGTTCTCCTCGGTCCTGGCGTGAATATCTGTCGTACGCCATTGAATGGCCGTTCGTTCGAGTATATGGGTGAGGATCCATATCTCTCTGGCCGTATGGGTGTGCAGTACGTACAGGGCGTACAGCAGCAGGGTGTAGCCGTGTGTGTCAAGCATTATGCACTCAACAGCAACGAGCATGAGCGTTATCAGAGCAATGCCAACTGCGATGAGCGTACCCTCCGAGAGATCTATCTCCCAGCTTTCGAGGCTGCTATCAAGGAAGGTGGCGCCTGGACATTGATGGGTGGCTATAACCTCTTCCGTGGTCAGCACGCTTGCCACAACCAGTATCTGATGAACGACATTCTCAAGGGTGAGTGGGGCTTCGATGGCGCCATCATCTCTGACTGGGGCGGCACACAGTCTACTATGGAGGCTATCTATAATGGTCTTGACCTCGAGTATGGTACCTGGACCGATGGCCTGCAGATGGGTGCTACCAATGCATACGATAACTACATGATGGCCGATCCTTACCAGAAGCTCATCGAAGAAGGTAAGGTTGGCACCAAGGAACTTGACGACAAGGTACGCCGTGTGCTCCGTCTCATCTTCCGCACCACGATGAATCCTAACCGTCCATTCGGTGCCCTCAATAGCGAGAAGCACATCGAGACAGCAATCAACGTAGGTGCTGAGGGTATCGTCCTTCTCCAGAACAATCCTTTGATGCAGGGTAAGAAGCAGGTGGCTCCTGCCATCCTTCCTATCGACCTCACTACCGTTAAGAATATCCTCGTTGTCGGCGAGAACGCTGTCAAGATGATGACCGTAGGTGGTGGTTCTTCATCGCTCAAGGCTCGTTATGAGGTTTCTCCGCTCGATGGCTTGAAGAAACGCCTTGCTGGCACTCAGACCAAGGTAGAGTGGGTACGTGGCTATGTAGGTGACCCGGGTGGCGAATACAATGGCGTTACCACAGGTCAGAACCTCAACGACAGCCGCACTCCAGCCGAGCTCACCGCTGAGGCTGTTGCCAAGGCAAAGGAGGCTGACGTAGTCATCTTCATCGGCGGTTTGAATAAGGCTGACCACATGGACGCTGAGGGTACTGACCGTACCCAGTATGGCCTTCCTTATGGCCAGGACGAGCTCATCGAGGCTCTCGCAGCTGCTAATCCACGTCTCGTAGTCGTAAACATCTCGGGCAACGCTGTGGCTATGCCATGGGTCAAGAAGGTTCCTGCCATCGTTCAGGACTGGTATCTCGGATCAGAGGCTGGTACTTCACTCGCAGCAGTCCTCGTAGGCGATCAGAATCCTTCGGGTCACCTTCCAATGACCTGGTATGCTTCGCTTGACCAGTGTTCGGTTTATGCTCCAGTTCTGAAGCAGGGCAAGAAGATGGTAGCCGATCCACGCCGCTATCCAGGTATCGAGCGTACCGATACTGTTCCTCATATCTGGGACGTATATTATGACGAAGGCCTCTACGTAGGTTATCGTTGGATCGACAAGCAGAAGCTCACTCCACTCTTCCCATTTGGCCACGGCTTGAGCTACACCACCTTCGGAATTAATAATGCAAAATTAATAATGAATAATGGTTTGCCTGCCGTTACAGTCGATGTAACCAACACGGGTGCCGTTGCTGGTGCACAGGTCGTACAGCTCTACGTACAGGATGTCAAGGCAAGCGTCGATCGCCCAGTCAAGGAGCTCAAAGCCTTCCAGAAGGTCTTCCTCCAGCCAGGCGAGACCAAGACTGTTACCTTGGCGCTCAACGAGCGTGCATTCCAGTTCTATGATGAAGCAAGCAAGGCTTGGAAGGCTGAGCCAGGTAAGTTCAACTTCCTCATCGGTGCATCTTCTCAGGACATTGCACAGACCGTTTCTTACGAATTGAAGTAAAAATCGATAAAAGATAGGGCAAAATTTGCTATTCTCAGCATTTTGCCCTATCTTTGTACCCACGTATAAACAAAAACGCAATACAATGAAAAAATCATTTCTTACGCTTGCTGTAGGTGCATTGGCACTGGCAAGTTGCCAGAACAATTCGGCTCCTAAGGTAGCACCAGCTATCCCTCAGGATCCACAGATTGAAAAGAACGTAGAAGAGTGGATCAAGAAGATGACTCTCGATGAGAAGGTGGGTCAGATGCTTGAGTTAAACCTTGACCTCATGGGCTCTGTCCAGGTGAAGGGCGAGGCTAAGATCGACCGTACCAAGCTCAAGCAGGTACTCTCTCAGTTCGGTAACTCCACACAGGTCCAGATCGATGAGGTTATGGCCATGAGCGATGAGGAGGTCAACGCACGTCTCGGAGGCTATGGCCTCGACATCTACGACAGCAATGTCGTACGTGAGTGGACCCTCAATGAGGCTGCTCTCGACACGATGATCGGCAAGTGGAAGATCGGTTCTATCCTCAACGCTCCAGGCCACGCGCTCAGCGTAGAGCACTGGCAGACCATCATTCCTAAGATCCAGGAGCTTTCGATGAAGTATATCGGCATCCCATGTATCTATGGCCTTGTCAATAAGCACGGTGTGACCTATGTCAGCGGTGGTACACTCTTCCCACAGAACATCAACGTAGCAGCTTCATTCAATACTGACCTCGCATTCACCTCTTCTGAGATTTGTGCATACGAGAGCCGAGCAGCTAACTGTCCTTGGGTTTACAATCCTACTATTGACCTTGGCCGTGACCCACGCTGGTCACGTATCTGGGAGAGCTATGGTGAGGATGCTATCGTCACCTCTCGCATGGTTGAGGCGGCTGTTCACGGTTATCAGGGTGAAGACAACAATCACATTGATGGCAATCACGTAGCTACTTCGGTCAAGCACTACTTCGCTTACGGTGCTCCTTGGACCGGCAAGGATCGTACCCCAGCCTACCTCTCTCCACAGATGTTGCGTGAGAAGTATTTTGAGGGCTTCAAAAATGCTATCCGTGCAGGTGCTATGACCATCATGGTCAACTCTGCTTCTATCAATGGCGTGCCAGTACACGCTTCATACGAGTACCTCACCAAGTGGCTCAAGGAAGACCTCAACTGGGACGGTATGATCATTACCGACTGGGCCGACATCAACAACCTCTTCTCGCGCGAGAAGGTGGCTAAGGACAAGAAGGACGCCATCCGCATCGCTATCAATGCAGGTATCGATATGAGCATGGATCCATATAGCGTTGACTTCTGCATCCTCCTGAAGGAACTTGTTGAGGAAGGTGCTGTGCCAATGTCTCGTATCGATGATGCTGTTCGTCGCATCCTCCGTCTCAAGTATCGTCTGGGTCTCTTCGACGCTCCAGACACTCATGCTGCTGATCATCCTAAGTTCGGTTGCGCAGAGTTCGCTGAGAAGTCTCTCCATGCTGCAGAGGAGTCAGAGGTATTGCTCAAGAATGAGGGCGTACTTCCAATCGCTCAGGGCAAGAAGATCCTCGTTACTGGTCCTAATGCCAACCAGATCCGTTGTCTCAATGGTGGTTGGAGCTACACCTGGCAAGGTACCAACGACCCTCAGTTCGTTGAGCAGTACAATACTATTTACGAGGCTCTTAGCAACAAGTTCGGTGCACAGAACGTCATCCTCGAACAGGGTGTGACCTACAACGAACAGGGTGCATACTGGGCAGAGAACGAACCACAGATCGCCAAGGCTGTCGCTGCTGCAAGCCGTGCAGACATCATCGTGGCTTGTATCGGTGAGAACACCTACTGTGAGACCCCAGGCAACCTTACTGACCTCAACCTCTCACAGAACCAGAAAGATCTTGTCAAGGCGCTCGCTAAGACCGGCAAGCCTATCGTCATGATCATCAACGGTGGCCGTCCACGCCTCCTCGCAGACATCGAACCATTGACCAAGGCTGTAGTAGACATCCTTCTCCCAGGTAACTACGGTGGCGATGCATTGGCTAATCTCCTCGCAGGTGACGCTAACTTCTCGGCTAAGATGCCATACACCTATCCTAAGGAGATCAACTCGCTCATCAACTACGACTACAAGGCCTCTGAGCAGGTCAGCACCATGGCAGGCGCTTACGACTATGATGCTAAGGTCACCCAGCAGTGGGCCTTCGGCTATGGCCTCTCATACACTACTTATGAGTATAGCAACCTCAAGGCTGCACAGACCGACTTCAAGGCCGCTGATCAGCTCACCTTCACCGTCGATGTCAAGAACACCGGCGCTATGGCAGGCAAGGAGCCAGTGCTCCTCTACAGCTCTGACCTCGTAGCTTCTATCGTACCAGACAGCCGCCGTCTCCGTGCCTTCCAGAAGATCGAGCTTCAGCCAGGCGAGACCAAGACCGTCACCTTCACCATTCCAGCCAGTGACCTCGCATTCGTAGGTGCTGATGGCAAGTGGATCCTCGAAGCTGGTGAGTTCGCTATCACCGTCGGTGGTCAGGCAGTCACCATCAACGCTACTGAGACCAAGAAGTGGGAGACTCCTAACATCTGATTCTCTCTCGAAAGATAAGATCTACTGATATACAAGAATAAGGTATCGCACAAATCGTGCGATACCTTATTTCGTTTCTGATAATATATTGATGTCTTCAAGTGGTACTTTATCCCAGGAGAATTCTGAGATCAGTTCTTGGGCAGAGATAGGCTCGATGTTTGTAATGATACCAGCATAATAAGCTAGACGACCGACGATCTCTTCTGGGGTATGTTCTTTTCTCAATTCTCCAAGGTCGAGACTCTTGTCTCGTTTGCAAAGGCGCTGGCCGCTATCATTACATAATAAAGGAAGATGGCGGAAAGATGGAGGAGTAAAGCCAAAGAGCCTATGCAGATAAATTTGCTGTGGTACAGAGAGGAGCAGATCTCTACCGCGAACTACTTCTGTGACACCCATCAACGCGTCATCTACGACTACAGCCAACTGATAGGCCCAGGCACCATCTGCACGTCTGAGGATGAAGTCTCCACAGTGAGTGGCTAGGTTGATACTGTTTCCTCCATAGTGACCGTCAATGAAGGAAATACTTTCATCTGGCACGATAAGGCGAGTCGCAGGCTTTCTGAGAGATGGTGTGAGACGTGAGGAGTACGTCGAGGGTCTACATGTCCCCTTATACACTACTCTTCCGTCGCTTTCATGAGGCGCTTGAGTGGCTAGGATATCAGCTCGTGTGCAATAGCAAGGGTAGGTGAGACCGAGGTCCTTCAGCTTTGCGAGATAGGTCTCGTATATTTCTCCACGCTGACTCTGGTAATAAGGACCTTCGTCCCATGTAAGTCCGAGCCATTCCAGATCGTTCATCAGTTGATCGGCATATTCCTGACGGCTACGTTGCGGATCAATGTCCTCTATGCGAAGCAGCCATGCACCATTCTGACTCTTGGCAGATAGCCACGAGAGAAGTGCCGAATAGACATTGCCCAGATGCATGCGTCCGGTAGGAGAGGGTGCAAATCGTCCTTTCATAGAGCTTATTAGATTGTATTTCGCGGCAAAGATAGTGTTTTCGGCCGAAGATTGCAAGAAAATTTGGAAGTTTCATCAAAAGCCAGTATCTTTGCGACATTAAAATAATAATATGTTACAGGATTGGTTACCGACTTCGGCCAAAGAGGTGCAGCTTCGAGGCTGGGACGAATTGGATGTCATACTTTTCTCGGGTGATGCTTATGTCGATCATCCGTCTTTTGGTGCAGCTGTCATCGGACGTGTTCTGGAGGCGGCAGGCTATCGTGTGGCCATCGTTCCACAACCTGATTGGCATGGCGATTTCCGTGACTTCAAGAAGTTAGGTCGTCCCCGTCTGTTCTTCGGTGTCTCTCCTGGAGCGATGGATAGTATGGTGAATCACTATACGGCCAATCGTCGCCGACGTAGTGATGATGCATATACACCTGGAGGCCGATTCGGAGCTCGTCCTGATATGCCATCCATTGTTTATAGTAAAATCCTTCGTGAGCTTTATCCCGATGTCCCTATTGTTTTAGGCGGTATCGAAGCTTCACTTCGCCGACTCTCTCATTATGATTATTGGGAAGATCGTCTTCGCCCATCTTTGTTGATGGATACGGAGGCTGATATCATTACTTATGGAATGGGAGAGAAGGTGACTGCCGAAATAGCTGCGCGATTTTCCGCTGCAGTTAGGAATGAGGAGTTAGGAGAGAGGAGTTATTGTTTGTCTGAAAAGATTGAGCTCCTCCAAGATATTCCTCAGGTCGTGTGCAGAAGACCGCTGAGCGAGATCCCTATAGATCCAGACGGTGTGCATGATGTGGTGCTGCATCCTTACGAAGAGTGTCTGAAAAATAAGAAGAAACAGGCTGAGAACTTCCGTCATATAGAAGAGGAGTCGAATAAATGGCATGCTGCTCGCATCTGGCAGAAGACCGGTGATGTGGCCATTCTGGTCAATGTCCTCTATCCTCCGCTCAGTACTGAGGAGGTTGATGCATCCTTCGATCTGCCATATACCCGCATGCCACATCCTCGATATAATGGCAAGGTGATTCCGGCTTATGAGATGATCCGTCACCCCATCTGCATGCACCGTGGTTGCTTCGGAGGTTGCGCGTTCTGCACCATCTCGGCTCATCAGGGTAAGTTTATCTCTTCGCGAAGCAAGGAGAGTATCGTGCGAGAGGCTGTTAAGGTGACGCAGATGCCTGACTTCAAAGGCTATATCAGTGACCTTGGCGGTCCATCGGCTAACATGTATCAGATGCGAGGGAAGAAC
>JAZUIL010000025.1:0-9788 GCA_045642245.1 Bacteroidales bacterium | reverse complement strand
AGCTAATCCAACGCATGTCCATCTCTAAGCAATAAATCTTTAACCTATATCAGATGTCATCAATAGGTATTATGCGGTATTAATCCAGCTTTCGCTGGGCTATCCCCCACTTAGAGGCAGGTTACATACGCGTTACTCACCCGTGCGCCGGTTTCATCCCCGAAAGGACTCTCCCTCGACTTGCATGTGTTAGGCCTGTCGCTAGCGTTCATCCTGAGCCAGGATCAAACTCTTCGTTGTATTTTCTTTTATCGTTATCTGCTCCGAAGAGCGAATAGACAATTTTTAGAGATTCGTCCGATTCTGGCAATCAATTCAATTATTGACGGTAAAGCTTGTTTCGCACTTGCTCTACCCAAGTATGTACTTGCTAAATTTTATTGTCAATTTCATCACTTCAAAGATCGTCGCTAATTCAGTTCGCTTGCGCTTTTCCGTTTTAGCGGGTGCAAAGATAGCGGGTTTTCGAAAGCAATCCAAATTATTCTGAAAGTATTTTAAAAAAAACTGCTTTTTAAATGATTTAAAGCCACTTTTGCTACTTCATTGCCATCTATGGCTATCATTCCAACCTATTGCATGACAGATTTTAAACGATTTTTGTGTTACATAGGGTGGATTTCGGCTTTTAAATTGTTTTTTAAACGAAATTCGCCTATCTTTGCAGAAAAATCAGATTACACATTTTAAATATATATATAAGACATGGCAACAGTAGACGACAAGAAAATCATCTTCTCGCTGGTAAATTGTACTCACACCATCCAACAGACGCAGAAGACTGTACTCAAAAACATCTACATTTCGTTCTTCTATGGCGCTAAGATCGGTATTATCGGTCTCAATGGTGCCGGTAAGTCAACCTTGATGAAGATCATCGCTGGCATTATCCAGCCATCACAAGGCGAAGTAGTATGGAGTCCTGGTTACTCTGTAGGTTACCTTGAGCAGGATCCTAAGCTCGATGAGTCAAAGACCGTCAAGGAGAATATCATGGAGGGTGTTCAGCATATCTATGACGCCTTAGCAGAATATGAGGAAGTCAATATGAAGTTCTGCGAACCAGAGTATCTCGAAGATCCTGATAAGATGGATCAGCTCATGAACCGCCAGGCAGAATTGCAGGACATTATCGATGCAACAGATGCATGGAACATCGATTCAAAGCTTGAGCGAGCAATGGCTGCACTCCACTGTCCTCCTGGAGATTGGAATGTTACAACCCTCTCTGGAGGTGAACGTCGTCGTGTTGCACTCTGTCGTCTGTTGCTCAAGAAGCCTGACGTATTGCTCCTCGACGAGCCAACCAACCACCTTGATGCAGAGAGTATTGACTGGTTGGAGCAACACCTGCAGCAGTACGAAGGTACCGTCATTGCAGTTACTCACGACCGTTACTTCCTTGACGATGTTTCTGAGTGGATTCTCGAATTGGACCGTGGTGAGGGTATCCCTTGGAAGGGTAACTATTCAAGCTGGCTCGATCAGAAGACCAAGCGCATGGCTCAGGAAGAGAAGACAGCTTCGAAGCGTCGTAAGACCTTGGAGCGTGAGCTCGAATGGGTCCGTATGGCTCCAAAAGCACGTCAGGCCAAAGGTAAGGCTCGTCTTAACAGCTACGACAAGATGCTCAACGAGGAGCAGAAAGAACGTGAAGAGAAGCTGGAGATCTTCATTCCAAATGGTCCACGTCTCGGCAACAAGGTGCTCGAAGCCGATCATGTGGCAAAGGCCTTTGGCGAGAAAGTTCTCTTCAACGATCTCAACTTCATGTTGCCTCCTAATGGCATCGTAGGTATCATCGGCCCTAACGGTGCAGGTAAGACCACACTCTTCCGCATGATCATGGGCTTGGAGACGGTTGATTCTGGCACATTCACCACCGGTGAGACCGTAAAGTTGGCATACGTTGACCAGCAGCATAAGGATATCGATCCTAAGAAGTCGATCTTCGAGGTAGTCAGCGGTGGCAGTGAACTCATCCGCATGGGTGGCAAGGATATCAACGTCCATGCCTATCTCAGCCGTTTCAATTTCAACGGTGCAGATCAGAACAAGCTCTGCGGCGTTCTCTCAGGCGGTGAGCGAAACCGACTCCACCTCGCTATGGCACTCAAAGAAGAAGGTAACGTACTCCTCCTCGATGAGCCAACCAATGATATCGACGTAAATACACTCCGTGCTTTGGAGGAAGGCCTCGAGCAGTTCGCTGGTTGTGCAGTAGTTATCAGCCACGACCGCTGGTTCCTCGATCGTATCTGTACCCACATCCTCGCGTTCGAAGGCGAAGGTCAGGTATACTTCTACGAAGGTTCATACACTGATTATGAGATCCATAAGGCAAAGCGTCTGGGTATTGAAGAACCAAAGCGTGCACGTTATCGCAAGCTGATGGAGGATTAAATCATTAACTTTTAGTGCAAAAATAGGCGTATGAAGGAGCAAATCCCTTCATACGCCTATTCTTTTAAAAAAATAAAAGGTTAAAATTTGCTTTTTGAGATCAAAACAATTATCTTTGTCCCATCCCAAAGTCCCATAACGACTATGGGGTGCTGGGATAACCAACAGTCAATATCTGAATGATCTTATTGAAAGATGAGAGTGTGAAGATTATGAACGAGTTCGACCGTAAGAACCGTTCAGCAGTAATGAACCTTCTGACACACCGTTACTCTATCCCAGAGTTCGATGCCGATGACATTTTGCAAGACGCGTGGGTGCTCCTTATGGATAAGCTCACGGTTGGTGAAATGCACGATGTGCCGGAAAAGTTGTCGGCTTACCTTGTTAAGGTATGCAGCTACAAGGCACATGAGTACCTCCGCAAAAGGCAGTACGAAGTCAGGAATCCATCCTTCAACGACGGCTCCTTCACACCAGAGGAACTCACGACCTTCGAGATGGAAGCCCAGTCATGGGAAGATTTCTTGGAGGAGTGCAGAAGGGCCGAGCACAAAAAGCTCGACATGATGGAGAAAGAACTTGAGAAACTCACTCCCAAGGAGACAGCCTTGTTGATGGGTTATTACGAGACCGATGGTTCAAAGACCTCGATGCGTGAGCTGGCCCAACGACTCGGTTACAGTACCGACAGAGTAGCGATCACGCTCAAGTCCCGCATCATGAAGAAATTGCGTACCGGAATCCAGCAACAGGAGAGAGCCTTCGGCGACGGGCTCTCCCCTGTTGCTTTTTTTATGCATACTGTGCTATCAACTTGTTGTACAAGTCCAGCTTTTTCAGAACAGAACTTTCTTCAAGATGCTGCGAACAGATCAATCCTACTGGAGTGTATTCCAGAGATTTCTCAAGCATTGCTTCCGCTTCGGCATCATCGCCAATTGCGGCATAGGCAAACGCTGCATCCAGGCACACAAGACTGCATTGTTCCTGCTCTCTTTCTGCCAAAACTAACGGCAATTGATCCTTCAACAACTGACGGCATTCATCATAACGGCCCAATCGCCATAAAGCTTCAGCCATGACGTTTGCATAGTTTGGCGAGACCGGCATCTGAATAATCTTCTCTAACAGTTCATTAGATCTCTTATCATCACCTTGTGCCTGTCTAATCAACGCCATCTCAAGATAGGGATTGGCATCTGCGGTGTATAAAGACAATGACTTATTAATAGCTTCTTCCGCTTCCTTCAGGCGGTTCATTCTTCGCAGCATCCAGCCTCTCATGGTTGGATATGCGAATTCTTCATCATTTTCTTTCTCCAACTCTTCCAGAAGAGGTAGGGCTTCCCCGTATCTTCCTACAAAAGTAAGTGTTCTTACCTTGTAGAAGATCATCTGCATTCGACTGATCTCCTTATTCTCCTCTTCGGAAGCATCGATATACTCAATTGCCTTGTCAAACATATCCAGTGCATCGTCTGTCTTAGCGGCCAGCAGATACTGATAGCCTGCGTTGAACGCTAATGTTAAATCGGTCTCAATCTCTGAGGCGAGTTTGAAAGCCCTTGCACTCTCCTCATGATGGTCAGCCTGCTGCTCCAGTATGGCAAGGCATTGCAGATTATAAGAATTATAGATAGGAGTATGTGTGATAAAGTTGATGGTCATTTCCTCATTGTTGACACTGAACAGCATCATTCGTGCCAGCATCGACTGGCCGAGCAACAGCGGAGCCTCCTGATTCTTAATGATTGCAGCACGAAGGTTCTGGAAAGTTACACAGCCAAGCTTTATCTCACGGAGGTTGACGATCGTTCCCTCCACTAGTTCGCCGGATGCTGTACGATAATTCTGAACACCACCCATATGACGCTCCTCCAGATAACCATTCTTGAGCATGAAAGCAGCCTCTACAGACGAGATCGTGATATCAGAAGCACCTGTATCGAAAACGAACTTCAGTGGAAGTCCGTTGACCTCACCCTTGACGCAGATCAAATCACCGTCACGGGTGAAAGGAACAGTATCCCCCTCTCCTTCCGGCTCACTCAAAGATTCTTTTGCAAGTGAGGCTCGGTAGAGCATCTCATAATCCGTCACCATCTGCTCGAACTCAGGAAGCTGGCGAAGAGGTTCCATGAGCGGAGTTTCACGAAGCATCTTAAATCGGATCAGACCATTCTCAAAAGACTGTCGGAGCATCTCTGTGGCTTTGTCCTCCTCTCCCGACATAGCTGCAGCGACAGCAGCGTCAAGATAGTAGTCAAAGATCTCATCATGACTCTTTTCGAGTTCCTGCTTGGCTTCATCGACTTTTCCCAACATCAGCAGAGACTTGCAACGGACAGAATTGTAGAGGTCACCCTCCGCGGGAAGAATCGTGAGAAGCTTCTCCAAATCTTCTCGCTCTGCATCAAAGTTACCCAGATCATGCTGGATCTTGGCACGAATATAATATCCTTTATACTCCTCTGGAATCATACGCACCACGGTATCAGCCTCCGCAAGAGCCTTGGTCAGATCCCCACAAAAACGAAGTGCTTCTGCAAGTTGGTAATGGATGTTCGGATTCTCTGGAGCACACGGCAGATAGTTCTCAATGGCCTGACGCGCCTCGTCGAAAAGTTCCATATTCATGAGCGTATGAGCAAGGACAGCCTGCGCATTATCATTGGTTGAATCCATCTCGATGGCCTTACCAGCATAGTAACGTGCTTTGATATATTTGCCGGCCTGATAATAGGCTCGTGAAATGTTAGCCAATGTCATCGGAAGTCCATAGCGTCTGAAGGACTCCTCATAGTATGGAATGGATTCGAGATTCTTATTGTGCCAGAGATGGAGGTTGCCAAGCACATGTGACCAGTAAGGATTGTTACTTTCCATACGGTTCAGGATTTCGAGCTGGGATACGATGAGCTCTTCGTATTCCCAAGGAATAGAAAATATCAAGTTCTGCTCAGCTTTCGTGTTTCCATTCTCAAGTTTCAGTGCATGGATATAGTTCTCAATGGCGCCCTTGAAGACCTCTTGCTTGGCCAGGCACTCTCCCATCAGAGTATAAGGAACTGGAGAGGTGGGGTCAAGCTTGATGGCATATTCCAAATGAACCTTCGCTTCATCATATTTCTCCTGAAGGAATGCATTGAAGCCAATTCCGAAATGTGGTTGAGCATCTCCAGGGCGAAGTTCGGCAAGACGCTTGAAGTCCTGATCCGAAAGGTCATACTGCTCTGTGTCTTGATAAAATCTGGCACGTACACCGACCGCATAGGCACACTCCGGATTAATACGGATAGCCTCTTCCAGATCCTGTAGCACCTGATCCTTGTCGCCCAAAGCTTTATAGACACAGGCCCGGTTGGCAAAGCTGAAAGACAGCCATTCCTTGTCATCCTGCAGCCACTTAATGGCATTATTGAAGGCCTTCAATGCCTCGCCCAGAAGTTCTATGCGCAGGAGGATCATTGCCATATAGTAATGGGCATAGCCATTTTCCGGCTGCTCTGTGATGATGGCATAAAAAACGTCGTATGCCTCTTTGTCCTTACCTTCATCATACAACTGCTTGGCCTGCTGCATAGGTTCAAGGTTCAGATAGTCGATAGTTTCTTCTGTCTTCTTCATGAATGTGTTAATTATGTTGTTCAATACTTTCATCTTCGTTAAGTCTGGTTTATGATTATTATTCGCTGTTTCTGTCAAGGATGATGGCAGGTGTCATTTGATTACCTTGCCATGGAAGTGCTCAGGATAACCGTCGAAGAGGAAGAGACAGATAGGTGTCAGACAGATGTGGGCTGGCAGATCTGCCTTGAAGCGAAGCTCGTAGCTGGCTCCATTCTCGTCATACCCAGTACGGTAGTAGTGGGTGTAGGTGTTCGAGACCCAGCCGTAGGAGATCACCTCCATCTTTACCTGACGAGCTCCTGCTGCCATCTTCTGAAGGAGCGCCTCGAACGAAGGATCCATCACCAGATTCTCATGAGGGTCGCACCAGGCAGGATGCTTGGTGTGATCATCCATCGGATTCAAGAAGTCCTGTTCCTCCTCGTAGTACTGGGTCTTGCCACTCTCATCCTCATAAGTGTGGGTCTTACGGAAATGCTTGGTCTGCAACTCCTCCCACTCCTTGCACACAACATACCAGCGGTTGTTCTTCTCACGATTGAATGTCAATACTTTTTTCTGTGTCAGCATAAAGATGAAATTTAGTTTGTTTGTAATTCTGTTGCACTCATAAAGAGCTCGCTGCAATAATAGATGCATTTCTCATGGAAATGTAAACTTCTAAACCGAGCGATCATTTGATCACTCGGCCATAGAAATACTTAGGATATTCGCCGAAGACGAACAGCGTCACCGGACAGAGCCAGAGGGTGCGAGGCTTGCTCTCGCCTGTCCAATAGTCCTGCATCTTGAAATCGGCTCCGATCTTTCCCTTAAGTGTGTAGGTGGCTCCACCAGTCAGCGAAGAATCCTGCTGCTTCAGCTCAACCCAGTTCTCCTTGAGCATCTGCTGAAGGGCATCATGGTCAACAGGAGCACTTGCAGGCTTCACATGCACTATCACACGGTTGAGACCCTTATCATTCTCCGGTGTAGCAGCCAGCAGGTCGAGCATCTTGTCTGCACCACAGACCATAGCCAGGTTGTCACGCTTCCAAGGCCAGTTAGGAAGATCGATATACCAGACTCCACCATCCTTGACGAACGAGAGTTCATACTCGGCTTTCTTCGAGGCAATGGCACCTCCAAGCAATTTGACCAGCTTGGTAACGCTCAATCCGTCTATGCTGCCATAACCGTGCATCTGGTCAGCCACCACCTTGCGGATCTCTGAGAGTGAGAGACCATTGGCAGCCTTCTCCTGATTATTGTTCTTCACTGTCTGCTTGTTGTTCGCGTTGTTCTGCATAAAAAATAATATATGTAAAATCAAATGAAACACCTTCGAGAGGTTCCATATATAAATGAAAAAGCCTCCAAAAGGTAAACAAATACCTTCTGGAAGCTCAAAAATCATGCAAAATCCTATAGATTCAGAATATAGATCGTTTCAGGATGCTCTCCGTCAAAGAAGAAATATGCGACATTACATTTAGGACATTAGTGAATTCTAAATTATGTTTGATTTAACTCTTAAGCATTTTTATTGTTCGTCTGCATCGCTCACCGTCAAAGAACGCATCGAGCATATCTGAAAAAATATCGTTCGGACAAGCCTTATCAAAAAGCGTCATAGATGATTTCAACTTCAGAACATCAATATCACTTCCCATCAATTCTATAACAAGACGATCATCTGCATGCCCTAGTGTGACCTCCGTTATTTCACGCAAACGAGCTCCAAGGACAGGATGCTTCAGATATTCGCGTGCCTCTTCCAGATCCTCAATGCCATAGAAGTTCGCATTGTCACTGTGTCCTAATCCACGCAACTGCGGGAAAATATACCAGATCCAGTGACCATGTTTCGCACCTTCCTGCATCTCCTGCAAAGCCTGTGCATACCCGCTGTACTCACTGTCCTGTGCTTCAACAAAGCGTTCAATATCCATTTCTGTCATTTTCTTATACCTCTCTATTATGAGGTCTCCATAACGATATGTCAAAGTCGGGGAAATGTAAACAACTCGAGGTTTGGGGTGCATTTTCTTTTATCTCAACCAGGTTTCCGGTGCATACAGAGGTTTGTTCTCCATCCACTCCTGACTCTGATATCCCAGCATCGACAGTCGCAGCCCCCGAAGACTAGGATTGTCGGTAATAAACTGGCGCAAAGCCTTGGCCTTGACATTGACTTCAGCTTTTACTTCTATTGGGATGATTCTGGCATCGTGCTGCACTAAGAAGTCTATTTCTACAGTAGAATCATTGGATGAATAATAATATACCGGCACATCCATTGTCTTGATTTGAGAGAAAACGTATAGCTCTGTGAAAGCACCTTTATATTCCACTATAGCATTATCATTGACCAATGCATCGCTGGCTGGCATATCTACCATTGCACCCATAAGGCCCACATCGAGCATAAACAGTTTGAACACCTCCATCTCTTCATAGAACTTCAGAGGCAGACGCGCAGCAGACACGCGTGATACTTTGTAAACAAGACCTGCATCTATAAGCCATTGTATCGCAACCTCAAACTCCGAAGCCCTTGCACCCTTCTTCATGGCACCGTAGATAAACTTGCGATTCTCCTTAGCCAATTGCGAAGGGATACTGTCCCACACCATATTGATACGTGGCACCTGATTAGCCGGGGCATGCTTAGAGAAGTCTCGTCGATAGTCAAAAAGAATTTGCTTCTGGATATCGCGCACTTTCTGCAAATCGTGACTTTCTACATATTCCTTGACGGCTGCTGGCATACCTCCTGTATAGTAGTATTGCCGCAACAGATGCTTGTATTTCTCCCCCAAGGTTTCTATCAGCTGCATATCATCTCCCTCCAGAAGGTCTGCCAATTGGCCCTCTTCATTTGCCATCAGAAACTCTTGGAATGTCATAGGGTACATGCGCAACATATTAACTTTACCTACGGGGAACGAGGTTCCCTCATGCAAAGATAATCCCAAAAGTGAACCTGCTACGACGATATGATACTCTGGCGCATCTTCACAGAAATATTTCAATGACGACAAAGCCTCCGGGCAATCCTGTATCTCATCAAGCACAATGAGGGTGTCTTCTGGCATGATATGTACATTGAGCAAAGCCGAGAGAGACAAGACAATACGATGCACGTCGAAGTCTTTCTCCCAAATGGAAGCGGCCTGAGTGTCCTTATCCAGATTGACATACGCCACATTTTTATAGTATGTCTGCCCGAATTCATTAAGAATATAGGTCTTGCCGACCTGCCTTGCTCCATTAAGAATCAGAGGCTTCCTTGTTGCCGAAGTCTTCCACTCATATAGATGCTGAAGTATAGTTCTTTTCATTTTGTCGATGTCTTGCTACAATTTTTCGGACGAATATAATGATAGATTTTACATTTATTTGAACGAATAAACGCTGCAAAGATACATTTTTTCTAACGAATGACAAAAAATCAGAATCAAAAAATGTGGTTTTGATATAGAATAATTCTACTTTTTATCACTTCTACACTTCTTTTCGCACGTAAAAAAGCCATTTTATACATTTTTCCGCACTTATTTTGGCGCAAAATCACAAAAATCCGCAGATAATTCCAAGAGATTTCACAATTTTCTGCAGTTCAATGACCTTTTTATTGCAGAAATAACGACAAAAGTTATACGTTTATGCATTAGTGTCCCGTTAAAATCGGGATGTTAGTAAATTTAATCAAATAGTCCCGGAATAAGGGAATCAATCTGATCTTTGACATTATTGATTTTAGTCTTTTC
>JAZUIL010000024.1:0-5085 GCA_045642245.1 Bacteroidales bacterium | reverse complement strand
ACATACTACGAGTATGACGGAGAGATGGGCAAGAACGGCCACGGCCGCGGATTTACTTTCCCTGCACTCTTCAAGGTTCCCGCTTCGAAGGCGGAGACGACTAAGAAGGGCAAAAATTCCTCACTCCTCACTCCTCACTCCTCACTGTGGGTGATGCTCTGCGAAACCGACGTAGCTGGTAACTACTGTGCTTCACGCCTGGAGTGCAAAGATAACGCCTATAAGGTTACTTATCCTGAAATGACAGAGTTTGGTGGCGTAGGTAACGTTGAGCCAGGTATTATGCTGCCAGGTTATACTCCTTGGCGCACCATTACCGTGGGTAAGACCATGGCGCCTATTGCCGAGACCACTATTATGTGGGACCTCGTGAAGCCTATGTATGAAGCATCACAGGACTATCAGTATGGCAAGAGCACCTGGAGCTGGGTAATCCGTATGGATGCCAGCTGTAACTTCGACGAGCAGAAGGAGTATATCGACCTGGCTGCAGATCTTGGTTGGCAGTATGTTCTGATCGATGCATGGTGGGACGCTAACATCGGTTATGAGAAGATGGAACAGCTCTCAAAGTATGCTGCAACCAAGGGTATCGGTCTCTTCTTGTGGTATAACTCTAACGGTTATTGGAATGATGCACCTCAGGGTCCACGCGGCAAGATGCATCGCATGCTCGACCGTCACAAGGAGATGGCTTGGCTGCAGAAGGCTGGTATCAAGGGCCTCAAGATTGATTTCATTGGTTCGGATAAGCAGCAGACCATGCAGATGTACGAGGATATGCTCGTAGATGCTAACGACTACGGATTGATGCTGATCTTCCACGGTTGCACCATTCCACGCGGTTGGGAGCGTATGTTCCCTAACTTCGTGGCTTGTGAGGCTGCACGTGTGAGCGAGAACCTCGCCTTCGGTCAGTATGACAACGATCAGGAGGCTGTGGCTGGCACCATCCTGCCAGTGCTGCGCAACGCTATCGGAAATATGGACTTTGGCGGTTCGACCCTTAACAAACATTATTCTAAGGATAATGTCCATGGCACTACCCGTAAGACTTCTGATGTCTATGCACTGGCAACAGCCGTACTCTTCCAGAGCCCTGTACAGAACTTCGCACTCACTCCAAATAACCTTACCGATGCTCCAGCTTGGGCAGTTGACTTTATGAAGACTGTACCAACTTTGTGGCAGGATATGAAGTACGTAGATGGCTACCCTGGCAAGTATCTCATCATGGCTCGTCAGGACACCGAGGGTAAGTGGTATCTGGCAGGTATTAACGGTACTCGTGAACCTATGAAGGTGAAGCTCGACCTCAACCTCTTTGCCGAGGGTCAGGAGGTAAGCCTTTATGTAGGCAACGAGATGAAGACCATCAAGGTGACCAAGGCGCTGCTTAAGAAAGGCCTGGAGGTGACCATGCCAAGCGATGGCGGTGTAGTGATAAAGTAAAACTACACTTCCAAAATCCTCAGCATAATATTCATTACCTATTAATTATAATTTCAACAAATGAAAAACAAACGTTTTCTAAGTCTTGCTGCTGCAATATTGATGGGCTGTTTGTCTGCCTTTGCACAGCATGAAGGTCCAGTGTTGACCGACTATTTTGAGGAGGTAGCTGCCACTAAGGTTTCTACCCCAGATGATCAGGGTTTTATCCGTCGTTGGATGTTGCTCGAACCAGTAGGAAAGCCTAACCGCTCGAACACTCCATTCGTGGATAGCTATCTGCGTGAGAATCTCACCCAGGAGTATTTCAAGGATCAGATGACCATCATGCCTAAGGCTGGTCAGAAGGTCTCTGCATCGTTCGTTGTAGAGGAGATGCCTGCAACCTTCGATTTCCGTAACCCAGTGCCACCAACAGTAAAGAACGTTAAGGCTAAGTTAGCTTGGCATGAGCTTGAGAGCAAGCGCTACAATGTGAAGCTTTTCCGTTTTGCTTCTGGTCTTGACAAGGAGGTTTATGGCGTTATCTTCTTTGCTGTAACCGTCATTGACTGTGAGGAGGAGATGAAGGACGTACGTCTGGCTATCGGTTCTAACTCCGGTTCTATGTGGTGGCTCAATGGCGAGGAGGCTTTGATCCTGAGCGGTGACCGCCGTATGGTTCAGGACGACTGCGTTTCTAAGCGTCTTACTTTGAAGAAAGGTCGCAACGTGCTCCGTGGTGCTATCATCAACGGTCCTGGTATGAGCGATTTCTGTGTTCGTGTAATCGATGAGAAGGGTAATCCTGTGAAGAATTACAGCATCATCTCAACAAGTGCTAAGTAATAAAGGTAGAAAGGAAACAATTATGAAAAAGATTAATATTTTTGCCACATTGGCACTTGCAACACTTGCATATTATAATGCTGATGCACAGATCGGCCAGCCTTTCATTCATGACCCTTCGACTCTTGTAGAGTGCGATGGTAAGTGGTATACTTATGGCACCGGTGGTGGCGGTCTTGTAACCGCAGACGGTTGGACATGGACTTCTCTTCCACGTGAGGCTCGTCCAGGTGGTGGCGCTGCTCCTGATGCTATCAAGATGGGTCCTAACAATTATCTCATCGTCTATGGCGCTACTGGTGGTGGTCTTGGCGGTCGTCATAATGGTACCATCCTCACCATGTGGAACAAGAACCTTGATCCTAATCATCCAGACTTCAAGTACACAGAGGCTGTACAGGTAGCTGCTTCTGATGGTTTTGAGGATAACGATGCCATCGATCCGGGTATTCTCCTTGATCCAACCACTGGTCGTATGTGGGTTTCTTACGGTACTTACTTCGGTAACATCCGTATCATCGAGATCGATCCTAAGACCGGTAAGCGTGTCGAGGGTAATGTTGCTAAGGATATTGCTATTGACTGTGAGGCTACTGATCTTCTCTATCGTGATGGTTGGTATTATCTCCTCGGTACCCATGGCACTTGCTGTGATGGCGTGAACTCTACTTATAACATCGTTGTAGGACGTTCGAAGAATGTCACTGGTCCATATATTGATAATGTAGGTCGTGATATGCTCGCTGGTGGTGGCAAGATGGTTGTTGCTGCTGGTAACCGCAAGACTGGTGCTGGTCACTTCGGCCGTACTGTCATTGATGAAGGTGTTGAAGTAACTTCTTTCCACTGGGAGGCTGATTATGATATGAGTGGCCGCAGCACTTTGGCTATCCACCCATTGCTCTGGAAGAACGGTTGGCCAGTAGCTGGTGAGCAGTTCAAGGAGGGTACTTATATGATCGAGTCTGAGCGTCGTGGTTATGCACTTGAGTTGGCTGTCGATTTCGTTCGTCAGCAGCAGGAGCGTGCTCGTCACTGGCAGATTGATCCAGATGAGCCATTGAAGCAGCTCCCTGTTCAGACCCTTGATGAGGTTAAGGCAACTTGGCCTGCAGGTAACACCGACATCCGTATCGGTGACTATATGTTCCGTCCTCATCAGCGTTGGACCATCACCGCAGTTCCTGAGGCAGGTGGTTACTTGAGTGCTCCTTATTTCAAGATCTGCATCGAGGGTACCAACCGTGCACTTGCTGCAACTGCAGAAGGTGACGTGATCAGCGTTCCTGAGTATACTGGTGCTAACGAACAGCTCTGGCGCATTGAGCAGTGTACCGATGGTACTTATCGTATCATGCCAAAGCAGATTCCTGGTCAGGAGGGTCTTAACACCAAGTATGTACTTTACTCTATTGGTGATAGTACTCCAACTCTTACTACTTGGGATTTCAACTCTGATAATGCTAAGTGGAACTTCAAGCAGCGTTAATTGCTTGACATAACATGAAACAACATTAACATAAGTCATAAGAACATGAGAACAGAGGATATTTGACCATCAGATACTTTTGTTCTTGTGTTCTTTTGTGTTTTTTATTATAATTTTTATCCCATGAAACGTCTTCTCGTTCTGACATCTGCTTTTCTATCTATAGTTTCTTTGGCGCAAGATTATCAGACTTTGCCTCAGGGATTGACTACATGCCTTCAGGGGAACGAGGTCCAAGTCACATACTACGCTCCAAACATTGTCCGTGTTCATAAAAAGCCATTGAACTCTCAGGTAGAGGAACTCCCAAGTTTCTCTGTGATTGCACAGCCAGAAAAAGTAAAAGTGCAGCAGAATAAGTTTACACTGAAGAGTAATGTATTGACAGTCCGCATTGATGAGAATACGGGAGCTATCAGTTTTTATGACAAGCGCGATACTTTGCTATTGAGCGAATTGCCAATGGCAGCGTCTTTCCGAGAGATAGATGATGTAGGTCGTGCTAGCTATGCAGTGAGTCAGTCTTTTAAGCTCCGTCCTGATGAGGCAATCTATGGCCTTGGTCAGACACAGAGCGGCAAGATGTCACAGCGAGGTATCGAGAAGAAAATGATTCAGAATAACACGGAGGACTTTTCTCCTGTCTTTCAGTCAGTCCGTGGCTATGGTTTGTTCTGGGATAACTATTCACCAACAATTTTTAAAGACAACGAGCAGGCTACGACCTTTGAAAGTGAGGTCGGAGACTGCATGGATTACTACTTTGTCTGGGGTGGTACGATGGACGGCACCGTAGCCGGTCTGCGTAAGCTCACGGGCGAAGTACCGATGTTCCCTCTCTGGACTTATGGATTCTTCCAGAGCAAGGAACGTTATAAGAGCCAGGATGAGACGGTGGGAGTGGTACGTCGTCATCGTGAACTGGGTATTCCTCTCGATGGAATTATTCAGGACTGGCAGTATTGGGGATCGAACTATCTGTGGAATGCCATGGAGTTCCTCAATGATGAATTCCCCGATCCACAGCGTATGGTCGATGAGGTACATGCGATGAATGCTCATGAGGTCATTTCTATCTGGGCTTCTTTCGGTCCGCAGACTAAACCTTATCGCGAACTCAAAGCCAAGGGAGACAACCTCCTTTGGGGTATCAAGACCTGGCCTCAGTCCGGTAGTACACTTTGGCCACCGAAGGAAGAGGATTATCCTTCGGGTGTAATGGTCTATAATCCTTATTCGAGCGTGGCTCGAGACGTATATTGGAAATATCTTAATCAGGGAATCTTCCGTCTGGGTATGGACGGATGGTGGATGGA
>JAZUIL010000023.1:0-3637 GCA_045642245.1 Bacteroidales bacterium | reverse complement strand
CTTGGTGAGGGTGCCACCTTCACCACCACGTGTGGCACAGAGACCGGTGACCGTACTAACCTGACGTGTGGCAGCGCCACATGCTGCACCTTGTCCGGCCTGCGGATAGAGATAGACGTGACTGATGCGAGGCGCCTGTGTGTCCTTGAGTTCACGGAGGAAGAACATCATCGGATCATAGCAGACATCGTCGTCATCATCGGGGATATTACGGAGCTCGAAGTGCACGTGTGGACCGCCTGAACTGCCGGTGTTGCCGCTCATGGCGATGATCTGACCTTCCTTGACTGGCATCTCATCAGGTCCGAAAGTGGCGTCGATGTTGTTGGCCTCATCCTGCACCTGACGAGCACGTACCACCTGCCAGACCTCATCGCTGAACGTACTGAGGTGGCCATAGACAGAGGTCAGGCCTAAAGCTGGATGCTCGACGTAAAGGACTAGGCCATAGCCATAAGCGTTGATGCCGACGCGACGGACGTAGCCATCGGCAAACGAATGAACGGGATGGCCGATGGTCTGATCGGACTTGAAGTCGAGGCCGCCATGGAAGTGGTTCGGACGGAGCTCGCCGTAGCTGCCTGAGAGTGCTCGTGTGACGTCGGTCATCGGCAACTGGTAACGGCGACCGGCATCGACCGTAGGTGGTGCATCCTGATGACGGACAGGCTTTACGTCTTCCTCCACCAGTTCTTCGGTCAGTTCATCTTGTGGCTGCGCCTGTGTGCACTGCGGGAATAGCACGGTGATCAGCACCAGCTGACATAAGAGATATATTCGTTTCATTGATATACAGTTTTATATGCTCGGCAAAGAGTGGTTTGCTATGCGGCGCAAAGATACTGTTTTTTTATGAGCCATGCAATAGCTGTCTCTGCTTTTGGCAACTTTGTTTGGCATTTTTACATTTTTTTGACCTTTCTCTTTTATTTTGCAGATATTCCGGTTTTTAGATTTGTTTTCTTTTAGAAAAAATCCCAATTTTGCAATCGTTGCCATCTGAAGAACTGGCTATGAAGTAACGTGCGACGTTTCAACGACATACATACCCATAAACCAGGTAAGCCTGACTCGATACTCTCTGTGCCGGTCTGCGATGTGGAGCAGGTCGCCTCAGCGAATGTCGGAAGTTCGAAACCACAATATTACAGTTTGCAGCTGCATCCGTGGTTTCTGAAGGACGAAACGGACATAGATCGCTTTGTCATGAAAGCGCAGCAGTTAAGCCAGGATCCGTATTTTGTTGCGATCGGAGAATGTGGTCTCGACGGCCTCTCCTCTACTCCTATGACGTTACAGCTGAAGGCCTTCCGTGCAGCGCTGCAGGTGGCCGACGAGCTGCATAAACCGGTCATCATCCACTGTGTGAAATTATGGGCCGAAGTCATAGCCGAGGCCAAAGGCCATGAAGGACCGCTGATCATCCACGGCTTCCGTAAAGGACCGGCATTGGCCAAGCAGCTCCTCGACACTGGCTTCTCACTCAGCTTAGGTACACATTATCAGCAGGAAGTGCTGGAGATGACGCCGCCAGAGAGACTATACAGAGAGACAGACGAAAATAATTCATAATTCAATTAATACTTTCCCAAATGAAGAAAATCCTATTACCCGCTTTTGCCGTACTGTTGACCGCTGTAGGTTGTACAGACAAGAAGAATCAGCCATCGGTAGAACCAAAGGCCATCGACACCTTAGTAGCTGACTGGGACGAGGCTAGCATACCTATGCCAATGTCGGTCATCTACGAGTTTGACAATGACTATAATGAAATCGGCCAGACGCTGCGCCATATCTATGACAGCCAGGAAGATTCTGCACTCTATGCTCCTGTGGCTTCGACCTATAAGCTGCTGGTAGATGGCAGCAAGCAGACCGTCATCAGCTTTGCAGGCGAACAGCCTAATGCCAAGGAATGGGGCTCGATCATCGGCGGTAAGTATGCTTACTGCATGAAGGGTCTCAACTATAACTATACGGGTGAGGCGCTGCAAGGTTTTGCCTTCAACGAGGCGTTCCTCCAGAACCACGAGATCATCGCGCTGAAGTATCCTGAGAACACGGCGCCTAAATATCTGCTCGACTCGCTGCAGGTACGTTATAACAACGAGGTGAAGAGCAGCTACACCTGTGCTACTTCGTTGGACGAGAAGTTCACCCTCTACTCTGTACAGATGGAGCCTAAGGATGGCAAGTGTCTGGGTATGCGAATCGTCAGCGCTGACGACTCGCTGTATATCTTCGAGGAGTGGTGCGAGGAGTATAACGATATGAGCGCCTGGCATGTGGATGACGGCGGCGAGTACTATCCGTTCGCTCCTATCGCTGTCACTAAAGGCGAAAAGGGTTATGACATCTTCTATTATGAAGGTGCTCCTGAGAGCTCGACCTATGCGGCTATGCTGCTCCGTAATGGCAAGTTCGAGGACTATACTTTCGCCTCTTATTATCACTACGTCGACTACACTCCTACACCAGATCCTTGTCAGTTGCCTGAGGGATCGGAGCTGAAGGCTGAGCTCAATGGCTATAAGGTATGGATCCACACCGACATAGAGCCTACGGAGGACGATCCTGCTGGCGCTTATTCTGTCTACTACAGCAAGCCAGAGTCTAACGACGTATACTTCGTAGTGAAGACTTGTGGCAACCTCGATTATGTTTCAGAGTTCAACGATGGTACTCCTTTTGTCAGCTATGAGAAAGTCATGGCTGCCAGCGAGGCTTATATCATCAAGGATCCAAACTGGGATTCCTATTACCTCATCCTGGAAGGCTGTCCTGATCTGCGTAACGTATATAGCTATACCAGCCACCTGCCTATCGGGACTATCGAGCCTTGGTTCCGCTGGATCCGTACCAACGCTGGCTTCCAGGGTATGGATGAGACCGGCAAGTTGTATAAGTTCCACCACTATGGCTATTATGATGAAGGTGGTCGTTATACGATCTGTAAGTACATTGACTTCGATGGCAACCTCGTGAAGGAAGAAGCGGTTGAGGAATAAAATATGATCTTTTTGTTCTTATGTCTATAAAAATAATATCAGATGAGAAAATATATTACCTTTCTGTCCTTCCTGATGATCAGCGGCATGCTGACCGTCATGGCGCAAGTCAAAGGACATTCTTATTACGCGCTTGAGACCTATCTGGCAGGTCAGAAAGCAGAGATCCTGCTGGAAGTAGAGAACGAAGGTCGTCTGGCATTGGGTCAGATCACGTACGAGAACGGTGAAAAGCCGATCCGCCTCTATGGGCATCGCAATCGTCAGGATGCCAACACCTTCGACCTGGAGGAGCATCTGGACAACGGTCAGTGGACTGGCAACCTCAGCCTCAGCGTGGAGGATGGAGCCGTGAAACGTGGCGAGTGGCGTTCGGTGACTGATGATGACGTCTTCCCGATTCAGATCAGCAAGGTCAAGTCGTTTCCTTACAATGCCGTTCGTACCTTCTTCAAGTCTGCTACGGCAGAAGATCTGAAGGGACATTATATCAGCTACACCCGCCAGGGAAAAGCGATCAAGCAGGACCGTGCACTCAACATCATTCCGAATGGCGAGAAGAGCGGCTTCTTCAGCGTGGAGCTCTCTGGCAGCACGTTGATGCATGGCAACTATGAGAAAATGGGTGA
>JAZUIL010000022.1:0-5298 GCA_045642245.1 Bacteroidales bacterium | reverse complement strand
AATAAAATTTGGTGATTTCGTTTTTTTGCACTATCTTTGCGGCCGAATAATATTGTTATTCCGGTTCCGGAGGTTGCAGGTATGTTGAAATTGGTAGACAAGCCAGACTTAGGATCTGGTGCCGAGAGGCGTGTGGGTTCGACTCCCACTACCTGTACTTGAATGTTACAACTCCCGCTGCTGATAAGGTGGCGGGAGTTTCGTTTGATATTCTTTTTACAAATAAATATTCCCCCTAAAATGAGAAATCCAATGAAATCTGTCCTTGCATCGGCTACTCTGGTTGTGGCTCTGATGGGAGGATGGCACAGCGAGGCGATGGCACAGAAGCGTGCCATGACCATCGATGATGTGATGAACTACAAGCGCATTACGCATCAGGCAATCACCGACAATGGTCAGTGGAGCATCGCCGTGAGCGAGACATGGCGCGGCGACGGTGACCGCAATGGCCGTATCAGCGATTATGCTGGTGATGCTACGGCTCAGGTGTTCGATAACAAGGGTCAGTTGATCAAGGAGTTCGCTCCGATCAATGGTTATACCTTCAGTAAGTCATCTGCCTATCTGGTGGTATCGACCCACGAGAGTGAGGCACAGCGCAATGCTCGCCTCCTCAAGGCGCAGAATGGTGCCGACAAGAAGGGTAAGGGCGATGATGCTCGCCTCGACACCCTCTATATCTTTAATATGAGTGCACGCAATGCTGAGCGTATCGACTCGCTGCGCAACTACAAGGTGTCAGAGAATGCCGACTGGGTGGCATATCAGCTCAAGGCAAAGGACAGCACTCTCTATGTGCGCACGTTGGCTTCGGCCGATAAATGTTTCTCGGCTGAGAAGGTAACCGGTTACGGCTTTGCCAAGAAGGGTGATATGCTTTACTTCGCAACCGAAAATGCGGGCAAGGACAAGGCACCTGACACCACTCGCCTCTATCTCCTGCCACTCGAAACCCTTTCGCCTGTGATGGTGAAGGAGGGTATCGGCCAGAAGGCAGAGGGTATGACCTTCAATGAGAGCGGCACCAAGTTGGCTTTCTACTGGGGTACTATCGACAAGAAGGCGTTGAAGGGTACTGGCAAGGAGCTTTGGGTGATTGATGATATTGCAGTCAAGCTCCAGAAGAGCGGCAAGAGCTCGCATTATACCAATGCATTTAACCCTCGTAAGCTTTCGGATAGCATCAACAGCGCCTTCCCTAAGAACTTCGTGGTAAGCCCTAATGGCCGCCTGAACTTCTCGAAGGATGATTCGCGTCTTTACTTCGGCACTGCCATAGCTCCTCGTATGCAGGATACGCTGCAGCTGAAGTCGGAGCGTGCAGGTGTGCAGATCTGGAGCGGCAACGAGCCAGTGCAGTATACCGTGCAGGATTTCAACAAGGATCGTGATGCTCGCAAAACCTACGAGGCAGTATGCTGGCTCAACGATGGCCGTATCATGCAGTTGGCCGACAGCACTTACTCGGTGACTACCTCGCGTAATGGCAACGGCCGCTATGCCTTGCTTTCGAACAGCAAGCCATACAGCAACAGCTCGATGTGGGAGGGTCGCACTCGTCAGGATTATGCTATCATGGATATGACCACCGGCGAGGTGAAGCCATTGATGAAGGGTAATTATACCCGCTATCAGGTGTCGCCTACCGGCAAGTATGCTTACGCTTATGCCGAAACCGACAGCTGCTGGCGCAGCATCGACTTGGCTACCGGCACTGTCTATACGTTGACCACTCCTCAGACATTCCCTGCATGGGATGAGGATAACGACGTACCTGATTACCCACGTGCACATGGCTTTGCGGGTGCATTGCCTAACGATGAGGGTATGATCATCTACGACCGCTACGACCTCTGGCTCGTACCTACTACCGGTGGTAAGTTGACCCGTCTGACTCTCGACGGCCGTGAGAATAAGCGTCAGTATCGTCTGCAGGTGCTCGATGCAGAGAAGGTGGCTGAAGAGGGTATCGACATGAAGGGCATGCAGTTGCTCACCGCTTTCGATGAGACAACCAAGGCAACCGCTTTTTATACTACTTCATTCAAGAAGCCAGCTAAGCCAATGCTGTTGGCAGGTGGCGAGGGTTACAAATATAGCGGCGCGTTGAAGGCAAAGAATGCCAACGTGATGCTCTGGACAAAGGAGAATTTCCAGACATTCCCTGATTTGCAGTACTCGGTTTTGGATAAGAACTGGAGCAAGTTTGCATCGACCACACAGTTGACTCACTTCGTGGATCAGCAGAAGGATTTCTTCTGGGGTTCGGCAGAGTTGGTCAACTGGACAAGCTATAAGGGTGTGCAGCTCGAAGGCCTTCTCCTGAAGCCAGAAGGTTTCGACGCTTCGAAGAAATATCCTGTGCTTGTATACTATTATGAGCGCAACAGCGAGACATTGAACGACTACCGCATCCCACAGCCGGCACGTTCTTATCCGGATTTCCACTCATTTGTATCTCAGGGTTATGTGTTCTTTATCCCAGATATCCATTATGTGGATGGTCATCCGGGCGAGAGCTGCTATGACTGTGTGATGTCTGGTTTGGATATGGTCGAAGGCCTTGGCTTCGTCGACAAGGATCACATCGGTACTTGCGGTCATAGCTGGGGTGGATATCAGAGCGCTTACCTCGCTACTCGCACCAACCGCTTTGCTGCTATCGAGAGTGGCGCTCCTGTAGTGAATATGTTCAGTGCATACGGCGGCATCCGCTGGGGTTCTGGTTTGGCTCGTAGCTTCCAGTATGAGCATACACAGAGCCGTATCGGTGCTTCTCCATGGGAGGCTCCTGAACTCTATAAGGAGAACAGTTCGCTGTTTAACTTCGATAAGGTTAGTTGCCCAATCCTGATTATGCACAATGATACCGATGGTCATGTACCTTGGTATCAGGGCATCGAGATGTTCGTGGCTCTTAAGCGCCTCGGCAAACCAACCTGGATGCTTAACTATACCGGTGAACCTCACTGGCCAGTGAAGATGGCTAACCGTAAGGATTTCCAGCTTCGCCTTAAGCATTTCTTCGACCACTTCCTCAAGGGTGCTCCTGCTCCTAAGTGGATCTCAGAGGGTGTTCCTGCAGTGGATCAACCTTATGAGCTTGGATATTGAATTAGGCGCACAATTCCGTAGATTTGCTATTTCAAAATCTCACGCGCGTATATTAAATATGTATATGTCCCATGGCAGATAATTTTCTTGAACGACAGTATGCCGCTTACGAAGAGCGTAAAGCTGCCATGAATAAACCTGGCAAAAAGGCGAAACCTTCGGATAAGAAGCGTTTCTATACGCGACCGGGAAAACCGATTGGTTATAATGATAAATAAAAAAGCAATCCTCCGCAACACTATAAGAATGTTGCGGGGGATTGTTGTAATTACTCCCCTCCCTTGTGGAGGTCCTCGCAGGCATAGAGAAGATTGATAATCTTCGCTGAGAAGACGAACCTTTAGGTGAGGGTGTTGGGGGGAGGGTCTATCAATACATCAAGATCCCTTCAATTCTCTCGATCTGCTCGTCGCTGAACGTCTGCGAATCGAACACATTCAAATTCTTTGCCAACTGCTCTACAGAGCTGGTGCCGACGATGACCGAGGTGACTTCCTTGCGACGAAGTACCCAGGCGAGTGCCATTTCTGCCAACGATTCTCCGCGCTCTGCAGCTAATTCGTTGAGTTCCTTGAGCTGCTCGAGGAGTTTTGGAGTAAGAGCATCTGGTGTAAGCGCTTCGCGTCGAGCCATGCGGCTTCCTTCAGGGATACCTTTTAAATATCTATCGGTGAGCAAACCCTGCTGCAGAGGGCTAAATGCCACGAAACCTACGCCTGCATCATCAGCTGCACTTAGGATTCCTTCCTTGTCAGGATTCTGATGCAGGATGTTATATTTGCCCTGATAGCAGAGGCAAGGTACGTCGCGCCTGCTCAGATACTCGTAAGCGAAATCTGCTGCTTCCTTTGGCCAATTCGAGATTCCGACATAGAGCGCCTTGCCCTGACGAACAATATCGACCAACGCCTGCAAGGTTTCCTCCATCGGTGTCTCTGGGTCGAAGCGATGGCTATAGAAGAGATCTACATAATCGAGATGCATGCGCTTGAGCGACTGATCGAGTGACGACATCAGATACTTGCGTGAACCCCACTCGCCATAAGGCCCTGGCCACATGTCATAACCGGCTTTAGTGGTGATGAACATCTCGTCGCGGAAAGGACGGAACGAGAGATCCATCATGCGGCCGAAAGTTTCCTCGGCGGTGCCGTAAGTAGGGCCATAGTTGTTGGCCAGATCATAGCAGGTGATGCCATGGTCAAATGCATAATGCATCATGGCTTTGCAATTCGCAAAATTACTGATGCTTCCGAAATTGTGCCAGAACCCAAGCGAAAGTGCAGACATTTTGATGCCCGAACGTCCTGAACGGCGATACTGCATCACGCCATCATAACGATCAGCACGTGGAGAATAAATAGGATCGATCATAGTATTTGTGTTTTATTTATGGATTTTCTTTTGTCCTTTTTTTTGCTGTTTGCGCTGCAAAGATACACATTATTATATTATATAGCAACTCTTCTGCTTAGTTTTTACAATTATTTGTCGTTTGTTTTGCCGATTTCCTGCATTTATTGATGTTTTGAGATAGGGAAGATCAATACTTCTAATCCTCAATTTTGCCACCGAAACACATAGAAATGCTAAGTAAGCATGCCAATAATAATGTTTTTAGGCGTGTTTTTAAGATGTTTTGACAAAAACTGAGTAATATATTTGGAAACAGAAATAAAACCCGCTATCTTTGCACCCGCTAAAACGGAAAAGCGCAAGCGAACCGAATTAGCGACGATCTTTGAAGTGATGAAATTGACAATAAAATTTAGCAAGTACATACTTGGGTAGAGCAAGTGCTTCAGATTAATAGTTATCAATTATCAATTCTTGATTATCAATTTGAAAAGGCTTTACCGTCAATAACTGAATTGATTGCCAGAATCGGACGAATCTCGGAAATTGTCTATTCGCTCTTAGGAGCAATAACGATAAAAGAAATACAACGAAGAGTTTGATCCTGGCTCAGGATGAACGCTAGCGACAGGCCTAACACATGCAAGTCGAGGGAGATCCCCTTCGGGGTGAGACCGGCGCACGGGTGAGTAACGCGTATGTAACCTGCCCATAAGTGGGGGATAGCCCAGCGAAAGCTGGATTAATACCGCATAACACTATTGATTGACATCTTTTAATAGTTAAAGATTTATTGCTTATGGATGGACATGCGTTGGATTAGCT
>JAZUIL010000021.1:0-5444 GCA_045642245.1 Bacteroidales bacterium | reverse complement strand
GCTCTTGTAGGCATACGCCAGCTACCTCCCCAATTAACATGGGCTGCATCATCCTCTGGGTCAAGCTCGGTTTTCAAGGCATCGGAGTCCTTCGCGGAACTATCTTTATAGTATGAGGTCGTTGAGCCTAAATACTTCGTGAATTTCGCTTTTATATAGTCAGCAGCATTATACGTCTGATATGGAGTATTCGCCTCGTTATATTCCCTCTGTGGTTCGGTTGCGCCCCACGCAAAGTAATCTCCATAATCCTCAGGTTTACTTGTGCCTACATTACATGTTGCCCATAACAGACCGCTCGGCAAGCCAAGATCTACATACTCATGACCATTCGTTTTGATTTGGATTATTGCAATTGTCTTTTCAATATTGCTATTCAACCCCTTAACAATAATCTTACCTATACGCTCACTGATAGTAGAATTCTGGCTGATGGTCACAGTGATGGTATTGATGCCACTGCCCAAAGTATCAGAAACTGTCACCCAAGTATCAGAAGTGCTGATAATCCAGTCGTGATCGCTCGTAATCGTGAGTGTTACGCTTGTATCGGATTCTCCAAACTTAATTTCTTCCTTATCGACAGACAAAACATAGTCCATCCTCGACTGAGACACGGAGATACTTTCTGTACCACTACTCTTTCCTTTGACAGTAATGGTTCCTGTACGAGCTTCCATGCCCGTGTTAGCCTCAACAGTGACAGTTATAGTCTTGTCTCCAGCTCCCGCGAAGTCTGAGACTTTGATCCATGCATCTGAAGCTTTGACCGTCCAACTATCATCGCTCGTAATGTCAAACGTCTCACTCGTTCCTTCGGCTTTTGCTACGATCGTTGTCTTGTTTAAACTCAACTGATAAAGATCTGTATCACAAGCAGAGAAGTGCACACAACTAATGATTGTTACACAAAGAAATGTGAGTATATTACAAATAGGTTTCATGACACACAGAATTGAAATTGCGATTGCAAAGATAACAAAATTTTTCTATTTCACCAAATCAAAAAACTTGAAGTATGATGAACTACTTTGTTTTTATTACAAAATATGTTGTGCAACATAAAAAAATGTGTTTAATTTCAACATCAGGTACGCGATGTTGAAATTATTGGTCGTGGCATCCTCTTTTGCGTACGCGTTTTAGGATGCCATGCCGTAAAATAAGACGTCGCGATTTCGTTTGAACTTATTTTTGATGCAGGATAGGACGTCGCGATTTCGTGTAGTACCTTCATAAACGTAGGAAGGTACGTCAGGAAATCGTGAGATACCATTGCAAGTCAAGAAAGGTACGACAGAAATTCGGATGAGCACTTTTTACGCTGAAATACGGAAAAACGCGGATGTTGTCATGATTGTCATTAAGGAATCTCAAACAGACTATATTTTTGAATAAAAATCAATCTATTTTGCTATGTCCGATAAATAATAATAGCCAAATTTGAAAAAAGTATAAACTCCAAAAACATGATTATTACCTTAAAAAGTATTTTCTATAATATTCATACTATCTTTGTATCACAAAACAACATTCTATAAACTTCACATATCTTCATACATTTTCTAGAAACTATTTTGCGTATGAAAAAGACACTATTGTTTACAAGCCTTGCTGTCTGGGGGGTGCTCTGTGCATCGGTCCAGGCTCAGCAGAAAACTCCTATCGACATCGATTTCTTTGCGAAGGTTAAGACCATCGGCAATGTCAAGGTACAGGGAAATGACATCTTCTTCACCCTGCGTCAGCCAGATATCAAGAACGACAGCTACACCACCGACCTCTATCAGCTGGTGGATGGTCAGGCCGTGCAGCTCACCAACACTGGCAATGTGAGCAGCTATGAGCTCATCGGCGACACGATCCTCTTCCGCGGCAAGGCCGAGAAGGGGGAGACTATGTATCAGTATATGGTCAAAGGTTATGGTCAGGGTCGTGAATATCTGCGTGTGCCATACGCTGTACGTGAGCTGAAGCTCGTCGACAGTCAGCACTTCTATTTTACTGCGACCAAGAAAATCGAGCAGGCAAAGCCAGAGCTTCCTGCCGAGCTGATCGCTAAGGATGCTGACCAGCGTTATCGAATCTTCGACGAGGCTCCTTGGTGGAGCAACGGTGGTGGTGACATCAATGGCAACCGCAGCTTGCTCTACTATTATAATAAGGGTGTGATCACCGCGCTTTCTGACAGCACGGAGAACGTCTCAGGCCTGGAGATCAGTCCTGACCATAAGACGCTGGTCTTTACCAAGCGCCCTGGCGGTACGACACGTAGCCGTGGCAACCGTATGTTTGCACTGCAGACGGCAGATAACAGTGTGACGGAATATACCCTCGCTCCTGAGGCCAGCCATGGCGGCTTCCAGTTCATCGACAATCACACGCTCAAGCTGACCTTCAACCCTCGGAATGACGAGAATCCTCAGAGCAATGCGCCGCTGTATCGCCTCGATCTCGTCACTAAGGAGAACAGCATGATCTACGCTTCGGATCCTTATCTGGTAGGCGGTGGATTGGGAACCGATGTCAAGAGCGGTGGTGGCAGCAAGGTCTATTTCGACAAGCTCGGCATGACGTTCAAGACCCTCTACATCGACCATACTTTCGTGGCTCGTCTCGACAGTAAATCTGGTCAGATCGTTCGCCTCACTCCAGAGGGCCTCGATATCGATGAGTTCATCCCGTTCAACAAAGGTTACCTCTGCGTCGGTTCGGAGAATCAGGGTGGTCAGGAGTTTTATTTCGTCGATGCTAAGCAGAACTATACTCGCTGGAGTGACGTGAATACCAGCATGTTCGATCAGTACGACATCGTGCATCCTACGCTCATCCAGTTTACCAACAGCCAGGGTGTGCAGCTCAATGGTTATGTGCTTCCTCCTACCCACTTCGAGGCAGGTAAGAAGTATCCTACAATCCTCGACATCCACGGTGGCCCTAAGACCGCCTATGGCACGGAGTTCTTCCACGAGATGCAGTACTGGGCAAACAAGGGCTTCGCTGTCATCTTCACCAATCCTACGGGTGGCGACGGCCGTGGCGGTGAGTTCGCCAAGCTCAAGGGCCACATGGGAGAACAGGACTTTGCCGACATCATGCAGTTTGTCGATGTCGCTATCGAGCAGATCGACTACATCGATGCCGACCGCCTAGGTGTGACTGGTGGTAGCTATGGCGGCTTCATGACCAACTGGATCATCGGCCATACTAACCGATTCAAGGCCGCTGCCAGCCAGCGCTCTATTGCCGACTGGAACAGCTTCCACACCCTCTCAGACATCGGCTTTACCTTTGGTCCTAGCTATGTGGCTGGCGATCCTTGGACAGCTCACGAGCTGCTCTGGAAGCAGAGTCCGCTGGCATATGCTGACAAGGTGCAGACTCCTACCCTCTTCATCCACAGCGATGAGGACTACCGTTGCCCTCTGCCAGAAGGCCTGCAGATGTTCGGTGCACTTCAGTATTATCAGGTGCCAAGCCGCATCGTGGTATTCCATGCTGAGAATCATGAGCTGAGCCGAGGAGGCCGACCTCTCAACCGCATCAAGCGTCTGTATGAAATTACTTCGTGGATGGAGAAATATCTGAAGTAAGGGCTTTTGCCTTGCCACTTACCACCAAATACAAGTAACTATCTGATTATTGAAGAGTAAAGTTGGTGGCAAGTTAGTGGAGTGTTGCCACTAACTTGCCACCAACTTACTATGTTAAAAATCAAATGAATAAACAGGAGTTATGGCAAGTGGCATGTTTATCCATTAGCATTCTTTTTTACAATCGGTCTCGCATGACGGACATTCCGTCTTCCACAAACCATGCAGATTGCAGTAAGCGTAGACCGCTGTAGGCTTCTCGCACATACAAACGGTAATCTCTGCAGGACAATTCTTCTTGAGATGCACAAGGTGTCCTCCCTGTTCTGTTTCGATGTAGATGAAACAGATGTGATGCTCTGGAGACATAGGATGCAACTCTTTTCCGACTCTGACTCTCAGCTTATGCTTTTCACATTGTGTCATGACCGGCAGATGATACTCGTTCTTGCCTTCGGAGGTATTCGGCTTCAGTTCCTCCATCACTTCTCCGCAGCACATTGGCACTGGTCCACCATCACACACCTTGACGATGATGTTCCCACACTTCTTGCAATGATAAAATTTCGTTTCCATACGCTTTCTTGTTAAAGGTTTATGTTATTTCTGCCATTTTGGCGATGCAAAGATAGTGGATATAACAAGATAAAGCGAGAATTGGAGATTCAAAGATATGAATTGAAAGGAAGTGTTTCTTATCAGCGTACGCAATTTAGGATACCACGACCAATAGATGATGTTCGCGAATCTTTTTTGAGAGATCGGGGAATTATCTTTTAGAAAACGTAGGTATTGAAAGAATGAGGTGCATTCTTGACGTTCAAATACTTCTGTCCGATCTGGATATTGAAGATACGTTCTTTATCTGAGAAATTACCTGCGACGATGACATAACCTTTACCTTTCTTATAGATGATTACAGGCCTGTCAGAATCTTCACGTCCCAGATATGTAACCAGCTCGTCACCTTTTTCGATAAACTGGCTGAAATGCTTGACTGCATAGTATTCGGCCGTATAACGATGCTTGCGTGTCTGGCTATCGACCTGAATCAGTGCATTCTGTTTCCATCCCCAGGTACTGATTCCATTATCTTTCAAGATGAAATTCCAGATATAATACTCATCGACACCATTGCCGAGATTGTCACTGATAAGGAAGAAGGTATGTTCGCCAGCCTTCCAATCCATATCACCGTTGCCACACTCACTCTCTGAACACATCCAGTGGCGGATGCCAGGATATCTAGCTTTCAGCGATGGTATACGCTCACGGCATTCCCACTGGGTAGCCATACCGTAGATCTGATCCTGCAACTGCTTGTCTGAAAGAATCCTCTGGATGTAATCCTGTCGGTTTGTATTAAATGTTCCTAACCAAAGCTTCACCTCTGGATGTGTCTTGCGGAGTGTTGGTGCCAGGTAATCGCGATTGAAGCGGATGGTACCTTCTGCCGTCCATGCGCAACCAGGGTATGGGGTATAAGAATAAGCCTCGTTCTGATAACAGACGGTGCGGATGTCGATACCCTGCTCCTTATACAGGTCAATGAACTTGACAAACATATTGGCATAGCACTGGAGATAACGAGGATCCTGAATGAAATAATCCTGCAGGGCCAGACGCTTTGGATAGACACCGTTTCGATCACCAAGGAGCTTCATTTCGTCCGGATCGACGGTTCCGTCATCCATATAGAGCATGTAATCTTTCTTTGGATCCTGTGTATTATACGGGCTACTAAGGACACAGTAGTCATGGTTAATCTTCATCCAGGTCGGAGGACTCCAAGGGGACATGAAAAACTCCATGTTGTTATTATAAACCTGTGCAGCCTTAATCAGACGGATG
>JAZUIL010000020.1:0-7705 GCA_045642245.1 Bacteroidales bacterium | reverse complement strand
ACGATTTCCGGTCCGCTTGAAGTTGCTACCGTGCTTGGACGTGTAGGATCGAAACGATGTACATAATCGCTCATTGTATGAGCAATCTCCTTGCCTGTGACTTTCCACTCTGTGCCCCACTCTTCGTTACCGACGCTCCATGCGATGATCGAAGGATGGTTGCGGTCGCGCATTATCATGCTCTTCAACTGTCCGATCTGGTAATCGTTGATACCTGTAAGACGGTTTTCCTCAACCACAAGAATACCAAGCGAGTCGCAAGCGTCAATCATTGCAGGTGACATCGGATTGTGTGACGAACGGTATCCGTTCACACCCATTTCCATGAGCTTCTGCAAGCGATATACCTGAACGCCGTCAGGAATAGCAGCACCTACGCCAGCATGATCCTGATGCATACATACGCCATGTATCTTGACGTGTTCGCCATTCACGAAAAGACCTTTATCCTTGTCGAAAACGACTTCGCGGATACCAATCTTTGTGTCGCGTGTATCGATAACCTTTCCGTCGGAAACGACTTCTGTGCGCAATGTGTAGAGATAAGGGCTCTTCGGGCTCCAAAGGTTTGGATTACCGACTGTCATGCTGAGGTTATTGAAATCGGCCTTTGCACGAGGCTTCATGCTCTGCTGTGTTGCTGTAGCAGAAGTCACCTTCTCTCCCCTATTATTATATAATGTATATACTACCGAACATGTTGCATCATTGCGGCTGTCGTTCACCACTTCTGCTGTAAGCTGTATCTCTGCCTCGGAATAGTTGCTATTCAGCTTGGATGTGAAGCAAAGACCATAAGGTGTGATGTGAACAGGATCGGACTTCACAAGCCAAGTGTGACGATAGATGCCTGCGCCCTCATAGAACCAACCTTCCTCAAGGCTTGCATCGACGCGAACTGTCACGAAGTTTGGAGCATCGAAATGCAGATAGTCGGTGATATCGTATTCACGGCTTATGTATCCGCTTTGCTCAAGACCGAGATAGAAACCATTGACCCAGATCTGTGAATGACGGAAGATACCTTCGAAATGAATCTCGAAATGCTTGTCTTTGTCTGCCGGATCGAGCGTGAAATCCTTGCGGTACCAACCTACGCTTGTCTCCGGATATTTCCAGCCCACGCGTTTGTAGCCATGACTATGGCTTGCCTCTCCTGCAAAGCCCAGATCGACAACCCAGTCGTGCGGAAGATTGACCTTCTCCCACTTGTTAGGCCATTTAGATGCGTCGAACTTCTCGGCGTATGGACCTTCGTTGTGGATGGAATTGGCTTTGGTGAGATAGTTGAAATACTCTGTGCCGCACATGAAATCCTTCTCAGGACACTGTACGTGTCCGAATGTGAACTGCCAGTCTGCGTCGAAGTTCATCTTCTGTGCCTTGGCAGAAATGAAGGATAAAAGGATAAGAAAGGTTAGTATTTTTTTCATAAGATGTATTTTACTTGATATGTGCTGTCAGGAATGTTGCGGTGCCGAAGATGTAAAGCACATTTTCGGAAGCTGGAACGAGGAGTGTCTCGCCCTGACGGACCTTAACGCCATTGATGTTTGCCTCACCCCAAAGACACACTACGACTACGAACGAATCACAGTTGAAGTCGATGCGCTGTGCCACCTGAACCACTACGCGATGAACCACGAAATATGGGCAGTTGATGAGCTGTGAGGTTGGCTGAGTGCTGTCGTATGATGTACGATATTCCGGCCATACCTGATAGTCGATTGCATCTTTTGCGAGTTCTGTGTGAAGCTCACGTGGATTGCCATGCGCATCCTTTCTGCCGAAGTCGTACACACGGTAAGTGATATCGCTTGTCTGCTGAATCTCGGCAAGGAAGCAACCTGCGCCGATAGCGTGCAAACGTCCTGCTGGAAGGAAGAAGAGGTCGCCTTGATGTGCTTCGTGAGTTGCGATGACATCTGCCATCGGGTTTGATCCTTCCGGTGCCTCGCCACTTACCATATGTTCGTAGTCATCTGGTGTGATCTGCTTCTTGAGACCTGCATAGATCTTTGCTCCGACATCACTCTTGATGATATACCACATCTCTGTCTTGCCAGCGCAGCCATGGCGTTCCATCGCCAGTTTGTCGTCCGGGTGAACTTGTACGCTAAGATCCTGACGCGAGTCGATGAACTTGACGAGCAATGGGAATTTATTGCCAAAGCGCTTATACACCTTATTGCCCATGAGCAACCCCTTATATTTATCAATGAGTTCGGTGAGAGTCAAGCCTACATCTACGTCATCAATCAATCCACGCTCGATGGCCACGCTCTCATGACCAGGAACTCCACTGATCTCCCAGCTCTCGCCGATATTTGGCTGAGCGGTATATATTCCTTTAAAAGGTGCAATCTGATAGCCACCCCAGAGGGTGGTTTTCAAGTAGGGTTCGAATTTATAGGGTTTCATTTTTTTAGGGAAAAGGGAAAAATGAAAAGGTAAAAATATAAATCAGTTTAAAGGAATTAGATCATCTTTGCTTTAGTTGTTCTGATAGAAGCGACTAATAAAGCAATGATTTCTCTACAATCTTTTTTATATCTTTGTGCATATTCTTTATCGATGCTATTAGTATCATCTAATAGTTGTAACCAATAGATGGTTTCATTGGCTTCTTTTAAAGAAATCGACAATTTCGAAATAAAGTCAGCAGGACTTTGTGCAAATTCGGACTCGTGGATATTTGCTGCAATCGATGTGCCCGAACGTAACATCTGATCAAACAAAGATTTTATTCTCCAATCATTCTGGTTATTCTTGACCAGATTGACTATATTAACAGCAAACTGATAGCTTTTAATACTTAAAGGAGAACCTTCTTTATTGTAGTCAATCATTGTAATTTATATTTATCCTTTTTCCCTTCTCCTTTTTCCTTCATAATCTCGTTTGTGCGCTCGAAGAGCTCTAAGCACATACGAGAATTATGATACGGACACTTCCAGAACCCCGCATGATCGTCGTTCTTATTTATATTTCTTTCCGGATCACGGCTCCAGTACCATTCACCAAGCTCATGATCGATAAGATTGTCCTTGATGTACTGCCAGGCGTTGAGACATTTCTGCAGGGCCGCTTCATCACCGAAGTGCTGATAAATATTGTAGAACCCTACGACGGCCTCGGCCTGTACCCACCAGTGACGATCGTCGTCAACGTGGCCGGTGTCAAGGTTGGCTTCGTGAGTCATGCTACCGTCAGCGTTGAGACCTTTCTCGCTGGCTTTGGCCACGAGTTGTACGATAGGTTCGACTTTGGCAAGAACCTCTTTGTCGCCGAGGACGAGTGCGGCTTCGTGCATGAGCCAAGAGCACTCGATGTCGTGGCCATAGGATTCGAGCCAGCCGGCACCACGGGTCCAATCCATCTCAAAGAAGAGGTCAAGGTGATGTGTTTCTGGGTTAAGAATGCGGTCGGTGAAGATGGTTATGAGGTTGCGGAGAGCTGTTTCGACAACAATGAACTCCTCTGCATTTTGCGAGGTAAAAGCCCTCACTATTAATTCCTCACTTCTTTCTTTCATCAATCGATAGAGATTGGTATATGGCTCGATGATGTGGAGGTGCGTATTCTGCGACTTTGGATAATTGGCGTCAAGGTCAGAAAGACGCATGTCGGCAATGTCATTCCACTCTCGTGTCTGAGCCTCGATATAACCATTATCTTTCTTGTCCCGGCTATGCTCTTCAATGCAATGGAAAAGCTTGATTGCCTCGTCGTATGCCTGTTGGTCACCAGTTGCACGCGCATATTCTGTCAGTCCATAAATGACGAAACCAATGGCATAGAACTGCTTCTTGGTGTCCTTAGGCTGACCTTTGTAGTCAAGGCTCCAGTAGGCTCCACCGAACTCTTTGTCAATGAAATATTGCAAGATATAATCCTTGGCGCGGGTAGCAGCTTCAAGATATTCTGCTTTGCCAAGCACGCGATAAGCGGCAGAGAACGCCCAGAGGATTCGTGCATTGAGGATACATCCTTTGTCGGCATCTTTGACCAAAGTGCCGTCACCTTTCATCTGCCCGTAGAATCCACCGTTCTCATGATCCTGCATGTCGTTGAGCCAGAAAGGCAGGATGTTATTTTCGATAACATCCTGCATCTCGGCTTTCAAGGATATGATAGTGCTATTCATTAATTCAAAGTTTTTTTTCACAACCCTTTCACTCCCTTTATTTACTTAAAAACGCTAAGTTGCGATCGATGAGCTCGTTGCGAGTCTTCACGCTCTCACCAGTAGTGAACTTGTCTGCAGGAGTATTCATGCAATAATCAACGAGTTGGCCGATGGTTGAAGTGGCAACGTGCATACGAGTGTCGCTTGATGCATAGTAGATGAATACCTGTTCGTCCATCTCGTGCATAGCATTGCCTAGTATCACAGATTTTTCATTTTTCCCTTCTCCCTTTTCCTTCGGAGTAGCAATCCAACCGTTGGTGAAGAGTACATTCATGACATCGCCGATATACTCGCCATCTTTTGGTACCATGAATGCGCCACCTGGCTGAGCGATGACCTTGGTAGGATCTTCGAGCGAAGTCATATACATATATAATACGTAGCGAAGGCCTGAAGCACAGCCACGTACGCCATGAGCCAGATGGAGCCAGCCCTTTGGTGTCTTGAATGGGTGAGGACCCTCGCCGTTCTTCACCTCCATGATGGTGTGATAGTGACGAGCGTTGATGATCTTCTCTTCTTTGACCACGGCATGCTCAATGTCATCGATCAAGGCCCACCCGATTCCACCGCCTGAACCTGCGTCGATGAAACCATCCTGAGGACGGGTATAGAGCGCGTACTTGCCATCGACAAACTCTGGATGAAGTACGACGTTACGCTGCTGAGAGTTCGACTTGAGATCATCAAGACGCTCCCAGTTTACAAGATCCTTGGTGCGAGCAATACCACAGGTGGCGGTTGCTGCAGAGAGATTGCCTTTCTGAGAGTCATCGTGACGCTCCACACAGAAAAGACCATAGATCCAGCCATCCTCGTGCTGTGTGAGGCGCATGTCATAGACATTGGTCGCCTCTGCTGCTGGAGACTCGGCCAAAGGAGAGAACTTCGCCTCTGGCATGGTGATCGGGTGATCCCAGAAGCGGAAGTTGTCTACGCCGTTCTCTGATTCAGCCACGGCGAAGAAAGATTTACGGTCATCACCTTCCACACGAACTACGAGGTGATATTTGCCATTCAGAAAAATAGCGCCTGAGTTGAGAGTGGCATTGACGCCAAGGCGCTCCATAAAATAAGGATTGGTAGTAGGATTGAAATCGTAACGCCAGATAAGTGGTGCATGAGCGGCAGTGACGACGGGATTTTCGTAGCGGCAGACTATGCCGTTACCTTCAATTGGAGTATTCTTTTTTGTCAAGAGCGCTTCGTGCTGCGCCTCGATGTAAGCTTTACGTTCAGAGAAATTCATTTTTATGGTTTTTTTGAGGCCTTTTGACCTCGTTGATTCTTATTGAATCTCTTTCAAGAAAAGTGTATTGTCCAATGCATAGAACTGCTTGAAATCCTCAGCTGTAGGGGCATCCTTTGAAGCTCCGAAATGCTCCTTGGCAGCATTGCGCCATGGGAGGCAATAGCAGATAGGATAACGTGATGCGATAGGATTGAATACGCGTGTCCACCAGTCAGGGATGTCCGAATTGACACGTCCACACTCAGTTACTGCGATGAGCATAGGATGATCTTTCACAAAATCCATCATGAGGTCGAGACCATATTCCAGCTGGTATTTGAATTCAGTTTCAGTGCCCCACTGATAGGCATCGATACCGAAGAGCTGTACACGATCATCGCCTGGCCAGCGCTCCATGAGGTGACCGATGGTGCGAGGACTTGGAGAGTAGCTCCATACGAACATGCCTGGATGCTTCTCGTTCATAAAGTCCTGAGTCATATTCCAGAGAGCTATATACTCCTCAGCAGTGCAGTTAGCTTCACCCCACCAGAACCAGTTGCCAGTGTTCTCATGCCAAGGGCGGAAGATCACAGGGATCACCTCTCCCTCTGGAGTCTTCAGTCCATCCATAAAGGTAGAGACCCGGTCGAGCCAGGTCATCATCTTCTCATGCATCTCGCCACCTTCGATGATCGAAGCTACAGTGTGCTTAGGATCGATGAGCTGATCTGCAGGAGTTCCAGCGGCCAATGCTGCAGCATATTCCTTCAGATCATCCTCAATCCACGCGGTCTTGCCATTGAGTGGATTGCGAGGGTGCCAAGAGATGGTGATGATACCGCCACGCATATGGTGCTTGATAATTTCTTCCTGCATCCAGTCGAAAGGTACTGAGTCGAGGTTCTTGAGGTCACCCATCTCAATGCCACCGAGCTCGAAGCCCATGACAGCAGGATAGTCACCTACCAGCTCTTTTGTGTCCGAGCGATCACCTTTTTCCCATTCCCAGGTGATGCCATAGAAAGGGTCGTCCTGATGACCGTACATGTAACCTTTCTGGCGGATAGAGTCCAGACGAGCCATCAATTGCTCTGCCACTGTATTCTCTGCCTCTGCTGTTTTTGTTTCAGCCGGCTGAGTTTTTTGTGTGCAAGATGCCATCAGGGTCATGGCAAGGCTTGCGAGGAGAAGAATCTTTTTCATTATTATTATGATTTACGAATTATCGATTATGTTTTTTTCGGGTGCAAATATACTAAGAAAGTATTTAGTGTACAATATTCTTTATTGAAGAGGATAATTTATGCAAATCATTAGATAAATACATACAAGAAACCGGTGTAATTTCAAGGATTAGAACACCTTAAAACTACACCGATTGAAAGAAATAGTCTTGTAAGCTTTATTTCTTCTGTAGAATTCCTCTTTGCGTATAGAGCAGATAGCCAGCCAGTGCCGCACCGAGGATATCAGAAACGGTGCAGCAGGCGAAAACTCCCATGAGACCATCCCAGCCGAAGCCTTCGTAGATAGGAGGGATGATGTAGATCATAGGGATGAGGATAAGTACCTGGCGCGAGAGGCTGGTGACGATGGCTATCCATGGCTTGTCTATCGACTGGAAGAACTGTGAGTTGGTGATGGTGAAGCCAATGAGTGGCGACATGACCAGCATGTAGCGGAGTGCCGGCACACAGAGGTCGAGGAGTGCATCGTCAGTTGTAAATGCCATGGCCAAGTAACGGGGCACAAGTAGTACGAGCAAAGTGCCAAAGAAGCCGATAGTGACGTTGCATTTCATGGCCAACTGGAAGACTTCGCGCAGACGATCGAGACGACCGGCTCCGTAGTTGTAGCCTGCAATAGGCTGCATGCCTTGGCAGATGCCGATGACGAGCATGATGACCAGCGGACCGAAAGAGTTAGCCACGCCGCTAGCAGCTACGGCGTTATCTCCACCATAATGGAGCAACTGATTGTTGAGTAATGCCGCTACGGCCGAACCTGCCACATTCATAGAGAATGGGCTGATACCGATGGCGAGGATGTTGCGGAAGATATAGAACTTAGGTGCCCAACTGTGACGGCGGAAGCGGATGAAGGCGCGCTTACTCACAAAGTGACTGATAGCCAGGATAGCAGAAGTGCCCATGGAGATGGTGGTGGCCCAAGCAGCGCCAGCAATACCCATGTCAAGGCCGTAGATGAAAATCGCGTCGAGGATAATATTAAGGATCGCACCATAGATCATGATCCACATTGATTTCTTCGAATAACCT
>JAZUIL010000019.1:0-4494 GCA_045642245.1 Bacteroidales bacterium | reverse complement strand
TAGAAATGCAAGATTTAACTGAACTTTGCATTGAATAATGTACTTAAAAATTATGAAGAAAAATCTACTTTTGGCGTTTACCGCTACCGCTACCCTGCCATTGATGGCTGGTGGCCTCGTAACCAACACCAACCAGAATGCCGCTTTCCTGCGCCAGCTCAGCCAGGATGCTATCATTGACATTACTGGTCTTTATATGAATCCTGCAGGTACAGCGTTCCTCACTCCAGGTGCGCACGTATCGTTTAATATTCAGAATGCGAAGCAGAGCCGCGACATTGCTACCAATTTCCCTCTCTTTGCAATGAATGCCAACAATCACAACACACTTCATGAGTTCAAGGGTGACGCTTATGCACCAGTGATCCCAAGCCTTCAGTTCAGCTACAACTGGGAGAAGTGGAGCTTCAATGTCAACTTCGCTCTCGGTGGCGGTGGTGGCAAGTGTGAGTTCGACACTGGTCTCGGCTCATTCGAAGCGCTCTATGCTGGCCAGCTCGCACAGCTCGTTCCAGCAGCAGTCAATGCTCAGTTGCCTGGCATGGTAGCTCAGGGTATCATGGCATTAGGCGTGCCACAGGCCTATGCAGAAAGCATCGCTGCTACAGGCACCTATAACAGCCAGCTTTCAGGTTATTCGCTCAATGCATACATGAAAGGCCGTCAGTACTACTTCGGTCTCACCTTAGGTACTACTTATAAGGTAATGGACAATCTCGCTGTTTTTGGAGGTCTCCGTGCGGTATACTCTACCAATAACTACAACGGCTACGTACAGGATGTTAAAGCCAACTACGCTTATAACTACGACGTACCTGCACAGGCAGCTCTTGGCTTCCCTGGCACTAATGGACAGGGTACTGGCGATCAGGACCTTTCAAGTAATACCCTTACGATGAACGCCGACCAGTCAGGTTGGGGTTTCACTCCAATGTTGGGTATCGACTGGAAGATCAACGAGCACTGGAACCTCGCTGCAAAGTATGAGTTCAAGACTCGTCTCCGCCTCGAGAACAAGACTGAGATGAACGACTTCGCTAAGCAGCAGGCTGCTGGCAATCCTGTTCTTGGTCAGTTCCAAGATGGTGCTAAGATCGCTGCAGACATTCCATCTCTTTTTACTGTAGGTGTTCAGTACGCTCCCGTCTCATGTCTCCGCCTTCAGGCAGGCTATCATACTTATGGCGATAAGTCAGCAACACAGTATGGAGACAAGCAGGACAAGATCGATGACAACACTTGGGAGATTACTGCAGGTATAGAGTATGACCTTTGCAAGCTCATCACCCTCTCTGGCGGTTGGCAGACCACAAACTACGGTCTCTCTGACGCTTATATGAACGACCTCTCATTCACTACCAACTCTAACAGCTGGGGTGTAGGTGCTCGTATCAACTTCTCTGAGAGATGGAACATTGACCTCGGCTTTATGCAGACCCTCTACAAGGATCGCACCGTAGACACCGTAGCTGGCCTTCTCCCTACCGGTCAGCAGCTCATCAAGAGCGATACCTACAGCCGTACCAATCGTGTACTCGGCATCGGTCTGAACTTCAAGTTCTAAACGAAAATAAAGTCATTGGAACTTAGGTTCAACCGTTAGCTATAAAAAATAAAAATGCCCGGCAGAATAAAACTGTCGGGCATTTTTATTTTGGTTATTTCTTCTTAACAACTTATTTCTTTTTCTTTACAATCAGATACACCACCCAATAAACCAGTAGTGAACCTAACGTATCTGCAATCCAGTCGGCCACCTCACCACTACGACGATGATTGGTGCAATATTCCTGAAGAATCTCCACGACGCCTCCCAGAATGCTGGGCATCCAAAGAGCAAAGAGCTGGTTCAGTTGCCATTTATTCTCATAGAGGAACACCAGACTCAGACCTCCATACATGACCAGATGTGTCCATTTGTCTATGTAATTGATATCTTCAAGTTCCGGGATTTTCGGAGGTGTGAAGAAAGACAAATAGATCACTGCCGCCAAAGTCAGCAGAGTCAGTGGGTATTTCTTGAGCAGAGACTTCAACGAAAGAAAGATTATAGTTTTACAATCAGATAGCAGCCAACAGCTGATCTACGTGTTCTGGTTTCGTAGCCCAACTAGTGCAGAAACGTACTGCAGTATGCTCTGCATCAACTGGTTCCCATACCTCGAAGAAGAAATCCTTACCTAAGCGCTCCATCTGCTCCTTTGTGAGAATGACAAACTGCTGGTTGGTAGGACTATCCATAAACAACTTATAGCCTTTCTCGAGGAAACCGTTACGGATACGCTGCGCCTGAACGTTGGCATGACGAGCGATGTCGAAATAGAGATTGTCCGTGAAGAGTGTCTCGAACTGAATTCCCAACATACGACCCTTAGCCAACATACCACCATTCTGCTTGATGTTATAACGGAAGTTCTTTTTCAAAGACTCCTTGGTGATCACGATAGCCTCACCGAAGAGAGCACCTTGCTTGGTGCCACCGAGGTAGAAGACATCGGCCAACTGTGCCAGCTCTGGCAAAGTGATGTCACAAGCGTCGCAAGTCAGGCCATAACCCATACGTGCTCCATCGATAAAGAGAGGCAGATCCAGACGATGGCAGACCTCGCTGATCTTCTCCAACTCAGCTTTGCTGTAGATTGTGCCATACTCGCTCGAGAACGAGATATAGACCATGGCTGGCTCTACACAGTGGCAAGGATCTTCCTGTGCACGATGAGCAACAACGAGTTCCTCAATCTGCTCAGCAGTAATGAGACCCTGATTGTGAGGCAAGGTGACACACTTATGGCCGATGTGCTCCAGAGCTCCAGTCTCATGTACGTTGATGTGGCCACTGGTAGCACAAACCACACCCTGATGATGATGGAGGATAGAAGCAATGACTGTGACGTTGGTCTGAGTACCGCCTACCATAAAATGCACATCTGCATCAGGACGCTGACAAGCCTCACGGATCAGACGACGTGCATTGTCGCAATGAGGATCAAGGCCATAACCTACTGACTGTTCGTCATTAGTAGCCAACAAGCGCTCCAAGATCTTAGGATGAGCACCGTTGTTATAATCGCATTGGAACTGAATCATATTTAATATAAAATGTAAAAATTAAAATGTAATAAAAATTGGGAGTTGCTTTTATCTAAATAAATTACGCGTGCAAATATAAAGTTTTTTGAGGTAAATGCAAAACTTTTGGAGAAAGATGACTATCTTTGCACCCAATTATGTAATCCGGATTTCGTATTTTGTAAATCGCAATCCTAAATTTGTCACACGTAATTTGTCATCAACAGCATGAATTCGATACTTGTCTTGTGCATCATAGCGCTCTATTTCTGCATGGTCTTCGGTGTCAGCTGGTGGACCACCCGCAAGCATGACGCTGACTCACAGAGCTTCTATCGCGGCGACCGCAAGAGTCCGTGGTGGGTAGTTGCCATCGCTATGATCGGCACCAGCATCTCCGGTGTAACGTATGTCAGTGTACCGGGTATGGTGGCATCGAGCAGCATGGGCTATCTGCAGATGGTCCTTGGCTTTGTAGCCGGCTATTTCGCTGTAGCATACATCCTGCTACCACTTTATTATAGGTTAGGTCTTTCGAGCATCTACGTCTATCTGGAGCAGCGCTATGGCACGTCAGCACATCGCACCGGAGCGGCGTTCTTCCTGCTGAGCAAATTCCTCGGTTGTGCAGTACGTATGTACCTGACAGCCGTCGTCTTACAGTTAGTTTTGTTCGAAGGCTTAGGCCTGCCGTTCGGACTCAGCGTAGCTTGTATCATGCTCATCGTGTGGCTCTATTCGTTCCGTGGTGGAGTCAAGACACTTGTCTGGACCGATCTGCTGCAGACGCTTTGCCTTCTGGCCGCTATGATTGGCTTTGTAGTGTATGTTTCTAAGGCGATGGGACTTAGTGCCAGCGGCCTCTATACGACGATTACAGAGAGTCCTATGAGCCGCATCTGGTTCTTCGACGATGCCAACGACACGCGCTTCTTCTGGAAGCAGTTCCTTGGTGGTATGTTCACCACCATCGCTATGACGGGTCTTGATCAGGATATGATGCAGAAGAACCTCTCGTGTACCTCGCTCCAAGCCGCACAGAAGAACATGGTCAGCTACGGCTTCGGGTTCTTGCCTGTCAATCTTGTCTTCCTTTCGCTCGGTATCCTGCTTTACACTTATGCAAGCCAACTAGGAATGATCAGCGCTGATGGGTCATTGCACGAGGTGATGGTCAATGGCGAAGCTGCTGCACTCAAGTCAGACGAGCTCTTCCCCTACCTCGCCACCGGCGTCAATCCGCTCACAGGTACGCCTTTCCTGCCACTCATTGTGAGTATTCTCTTCGTCCTTGGCCTCATCGCTGCAGCTTTCTCATCAGCAGGCTCTGCAGTCACTGCACTCACCACATCCGTGATGGTCGATTTCATGAAGCCACTGGCAGACGAAACCGAGACTCGTCAGCGTCGCTTCTGGGTACACATG
>JAZUIL010000018.1:0-4140 GCA_045642245.1 Bacteroidales bacterium | reverse complement strand
CCAACAGGTGTGTATGGTGCAACCAAACTTCTGGGAGAACAGAAGATTATGTTTACTGGCTGCAATTATATCATCATCCGTACAGCATGGCTCTATTCAGAGTTCGGTAAGAATTTCTGCAAGACGATGCTGAATCTGACTGCTACTAAACCACAGTTGAAGGTGGTATTTGATCAGTGTGGTACGCCGACATATGCATATGACTTGGCTGCGGCTATTTATGATATTATCAGCAATCGGAAGTATGAGGGTAACACAGGAATCTATCACTATTCGAATGAAGGCGTGACTTCTTGGTATGACTTCACGAAGATGATTGCTGAATATAGTGGTCAGACATCATGCGACATTCAACCATGTCACAGCAATGAATTCCCAAGTCCTGTGACTCGTCCAAGCTATTCTGTGCTTGACAAGACGAAGATCAAGGAGACATTCGGCATCAAGATTCCATATTGGACAGATTCTTTGAAGATCTGCATTAATAATTTAAAGAAACAGACCCTCTAAATCTCCCTTAAAGGGAGACTTCCCCCCTTATGCAAAATATAAAATGGCAAGTGGCTGATACTATTGAGTATGAGTTACTGAAAGAAAATGCTAAGATGAATAGGGTCCATATGACTGATGCTGAGTCTGCATTTTGGTCAGTTGCTAAGGGATGTGGATTGGGAAGTAAGTGTAGACGTCAATATATAATAGGTAATTATATTGTCGATTTCTTCTTTAGAGAAAAAATGCTAGTCGTTGAAATTGATGGTGAATATCATTTTACGGATGAGCAGAAACAAGAGGATTTTGTTCGTCAGCAATGGCTAGAGCAACATGGTTACCATGTATTGAGATTTACAAATGAGGAGGTTCTTTTTAACTTAGAAGAAACAATAATAAAAATTAAAGAATATTTATCGTTATGAGTAGTAACCAGACTTCCCCCTTTAAGGGGGATCGAGAGGGTCTCAATATAGTTATCACTGGCGGTGCAGGTTTCATTGGAAGCCATGTGGTGCGCCTATTCGTTAATAAATATCCTGAGTATAATATTATCAATCTGGATAAACTGACCTATGCAGGAAACTTGGCAAATCTCAAAGACATTGAGGATAAGCCGAATTATAAGTTTGTGAAGATGGATATCTGCGACTTTGATGCATTCTATCAGTTGATGCAGGATGAGAAGATCGATGGTATCATCCACCTCGCTGCAGAGAGTCATGTAGATAGAAGTATCAAGGATCCGTTCACCTTCGCTCGTACCAATGTGATGGGTACGTTGTCTTTGCTTCAGGCAGCTAAACTCTATTGGGAGTCTATGCCTGAGAAGTATGAAGGTAAGCGGTTCTATCATATCTCTACCGATGAGGTATACGGAGCTTTGGAGATGACTAATCCTGAGGGTATCGAACCACCTTTCACAACTACTGCATCAAGCGCAGAACATCATCTGGCCTATGGTAAGGATTTCTTCTATGAGACTACGAAGTATAATCCTCATTCTCCATATTCGGCTTCGAAGGCAAGCTCTGATCATTTCGTACGCGCTTTCCACGATACTTACGGTATGCCAACCATCGTGACCAACTGCTCGAACAACTATGGTCCTTATCAGTTCCCTGAGAAGTTGATACCTTTATTTATTAATAATATTCGTCATCGTAAGCCATTGCCAGTATATGGTAAGGGTGAGAATGTGCGCGACTGGCTCTATGTCGTTGATCACGCCCGTGCCATTGATACGATCTTCCACAATGGTACCATCGCTGAGACCTATAACATCGGTGGTTTCAATGAATGGAAAAACATCGATATCATCAAGACTGTCATTAAGACCGTTGATCGTTTGCTTGGAAGACCAGAGGGGGCAGACTTGGATCTGATCACCTATGTTACTGACCGCCTGGGTCATGACGCTCGTTATGCAATTGATTCTACCAAGCTTCAGAAGGAACTTGGTTGGGAACCATCGCTTCAGTTTGAGGAAGGTATCGAGAAGACGGTCAAATGGTATCTGGATAATGAAGAGTGGCTAGATAATGTGACTTCAGGTGATTATCAGTCATACTACGAAAAGATGTACTCAAATCGATAAACTAAGAATAATTTAATTTTAGCATTATGAATATCCTTCTTACTGGTGGTGCCGGTTTTATTGGTACTCACACCCTTATTGAATTAGACAAAGCTGGCCACGGTGTGGTCGTAGTTGATAATTTCTATAATTCTCAACCAGAGGCAATCAGACGTGTAGAGAAGATTATCGGTAAACCTGTAACACTTGTAGAAGGCGATATCCGTGATCGTGCATGTCTTGATAAGATCTTCACTGATCACAAGATCGATGCTGTTATCAACTTCGCAGGGCTTAAGGCTGTAGGAGAGAGCGTTGCTAAACCATTGGAGTATTATGAGAACAATATGAATGGTGTCTTCGTCCTTGTCGATGTTATGCGCCAGCATGGTTGTAAGAATATCATCTTCTCTTCTTCTGCAACAGTTTATGGTGATCCTGCTATTATTCCTATTACTGAAGAGTGTCCAAAGGGTCAGTGTACCAATCCTTATGGTTGGACTAAGTCAATGCTTGAGCAGGTGCTGATGGATGTGCAGAAGGCTGATCCTGAGTGGAATGTAGTCCTTCTCCGTTATTTCAATCCTATTGGAGCTCACGAGAGCGGTACCATTGGAGAGAATCCAAATGGTATCCCAAACAACCTCATGCCATACATCACTCAGACAGCTATCGGTATCCGCAAGGAGCTTGGTGTCTTTGGCAATGATTATGATACACCAGATGGTACAGGCGTTCGCGACTATATCCATGTCGTGGATCTCGCTTGTGGTCATGTCTGTGCACTCAAGGCTATCCAGGAGAATAAAGGTCTGTCAATTTATAACCTTGGTACAGGCCATGGTTACAGTGTCCTTGATGTCGTTAAGGCTTTCGAGAAGGCCAATGGTCTCAAGGTACCATATGCGATCAAACCTCGCCGACCAGGTGATATTGCCACCTGTTACTGCAATCCTGCCAAGGCTAAGGCTGAACTCGGATGGGAGGCAAAGTTTGGAATCGAGGAGATGTGTCGCGATAGCTGGAGATTCCAGAAGATGAATCCTAATGGATACGAGACCAAATAATCTGTACTTGATTATTCGATAAATACTAAATAATAAAAAGGAGTGTCAGTGAAAACTGATACTCCTTTTTGTTTGTACCCCAAGCGGGGGTCGAACCCGCACGGCCGTAATGGCCAAGGGATTTTAAGTCCCTCGTGTCTACCGATTCCACCATCAGGGCAACCTTTTTGTGGGTGCAAAGATAGTGATATTTGTGCGGTTTTCCAAAAATTATGAAAGAAAAATTTGAGAAAATATGTTTTACAGCATATTTGGAGAAGGTTTCGGCTCATGAAATTGGAGAATTCAAGATAAATTTGTAAATTTGCACCCAATATGGTCTTTACAAAATGAGCCTATGATCCCAAACATAGCTCAGGAATAAAACACATCAATGAAAAACAAAATCATCATCTATCAGGCGCTGGTACGACTCTTTGGAAATGGAAATACAGCGCGTATCAAGAATGGCACTATCGGGCAGAATGGTTGTGGCAAGATGAGCGACTTCAGCGAGGTGGCTCTCCGCAGCATCAAGCAGCTTGGTTGTAATTATATATGGTATACAGGCCTTCTGCAGCAGGCCTCGGCAACGGATTATTCTAAGTATGGTATTCCGAAGCAGAATCCTCAGGTACTGAAGGGGGTGGCTGGTTCTCCTTACGCTATCAGTGACTACTATAGTGTGAGCTGTGATCTGGCAGATGATCCTGATCGCAGAATGGAGGAGTTTGATGAGCTAGTCGATCGCACTCATCGTGTTGGTCTTAAGATGATCATTGACTTCGTGCCAAATCATGTGGCTCGTTATTATAAGAGTGTCACAAAGCCTGCGGGTGTAAGTGATTTGGGAGAATTTGATATCCGTGAACACAATTTCAATCCTCAGAACAATTTCTATTATTGTGGTGAACCTTTGCACATGGATCATGTGCTAAGTGTGGAGTTAGGTCCTCGCAGCGAACAAGAGAGCTTGATAAGCTCTCAGCGAGAAGACGAGCCTTTAGGCGAGGGTCAGAGGAGTGA
>JAZUIL010000017.1:0-4863 GCA_045642245.1 Bacteroidales bacterium | reverse complement strand
TGAGCTACAGCGTTGTAGCCAGCAGCCTTAAGATCCTCTACAGCCTTAGCGATGCGATCTGGACCCTCCTTCTCACCACATGAGAGGAAGATGAGGTTGGTCTGATCAGCGCTCTTGATCTCCTCAGGAGTATAGATGCCACCTGAGAGGAGGCCGTACCAGCCAAATACCTCAGGACGAGCCAAGGTGATGGCGTGAGTCTCCATACCACCCATTGAGAGACCGGTCATAGCGCGGTGCTGCTTGTCTGCAATGGTGTTGAAGTGTGAGTCGATGTAAGGAACGAGCTCGTCAACGAGAACGGTCTGGAACTGGGTGAAGTCGAAGCCACGAGGACCGCCAGGACCGCGCTGAGTATCGTTGGTCATACCATAGGTCATAACGATGATGAACTCCTCGCACTTACCATCAGCAATGAGGTTATCCATGATGAGGTTAGCCTTACCCTGAACGCTCCAAGAAGTCTCATTCTCACCCCAACCGTGCTGGAGGTAGAGAACTGGATAGCGCTTCTGAACGCCCTTTTCTACTACGTTACCCTTCTTGTCAAGGTTCTTGCCATAGCTAGCAGGAGTATAGACGATAGCCTTGCGGTTCTGCTTGGTGCTCTCGCTCCAGAACCATACTTCCTGGAGGTTACCATGCTCAACGTTCTTCATTGCATAGAAGTCCTTGTCAGCATTGGTAGGAACCTCGAGGCCGCTCTCCCAACGGAGACCGCCGAAGTAGTTCATTGCACCTGGATCGTTGACGTTAACGCCATCGATGGTGAGGTGATAGTAGTGGAAGCCGTCATCCTCAGGAGCGTCGGTAGTACCCTCCCAGATGCCCTCTGCATTCTTGTGAAGTACGGTGCCGCCGTTCTTGCCGATGCTGGTAATCACTGACTTAGCCTGTGGAGCGTCGATGCGGAAACGAGCGTAACCCTGAGAGTTAACCATAGGATACTGGCAACCTGGCTGGTTGGTAACTGCTGGCTGGAAGTCCTCCTTGATTACTACATTGTCAAGGGCAACGTCGAAGTTCTTGATAGCACCATAAGCCTCCTTCTTCTTGAGATCCTTGTCGAAAAGGAGAGGATAGTTAGCAGTACCTACCCATGAGTCCTTATCGCTTACATTCCAGAAGGTAACAGCGTTGATGACGTCCTTATGCTTGCGGAGCACCTTGAAGAGAGACTTGTATGCAGCAGTGTGCATGGTCTTTACGAAAGGCTTGATCTCCATACCTTGACGGCTGAACTGGAGCTGGCCACCCATCTCCTCATTAGCACGGATGTCGATCTCAGTGAACTGGATGTGATCAACGATGGTAGCATACTTGGTGATAGCAGCGTCGATATCCTCAGCCGAAGGACCATATACATTGTAGTGGCCCTGCATACCGATACCGTCAACGCGAACGCCATACTCCTCCTTCATCTTCTTGACCATGTCATAGATACGGTCACGCTTAGCAGGATCAGCAGCGTTGTAGTCGTTGTAATAGAGCTCTACGTCTGGACCAGCAGCCTCAGCAGCGAACTCGAAAGCCTTCGCGATGAACTCATCACCACAGAGCTTGTAGAGGTTTGACTGACGATATGGACTTGGAGTCTCCATGCCGCGGCCAGGACCAGCCCAACGTGGACGACCATCACCATCGGCCATTGCCTCATTGACAACGTCGATAGCATAGATAATATCCTTATAACGATTAACTACGGTGTGGATGTAGTTGCGGAGACGAGCATAGAAAACCTCCTTCTTAACGAACTTCTTGCCGGTCTTGTCATACATCATCCAATCTGCGAACTGTGAGTGCCAGCAGAGGTTGTGCAGACGCATTGGAATCTTGTTTGCGCGACAGAAATCTGCGATTGAGTCAGCAGGACCCCAGTTGTAAACACCCTCAGCAGGATTGATCTGACCTACTTTGTGGTCATTCTCAGCAGTGATTGAGTTGTACTCCTTGAGCACTACCTTCATCTCCTCTGCATTGCGGAGGTTACCCATGTTGATAGCTACGCCTACCTTGAAGTAATCCTTGTAAGCGTCCTTGAGGCCTGTAGGATCCTCAGGGGCTGGACGGCCCCATCCCTGTGCATTAGCTGTACCCATGCCCATAGTCATAGCTACTGCTGCTAAAGCACCAAATAGTACATGTTTCATAAAATTTGTATTGTTTAAAGTAATGTATAGGTATTGTCTTTTTTTCACAAAAGGCGATAATACTTTCTCTTTGGACCTCTTATATTTTAAAAGGTTTAAATCAGAGACTTGTTTTTCTGAAAAAGATTCTTATTCTTCCAGCAGATCAGGCCTCAATCGCTTGGTGCGCTCTACCGCCTGCTCGTGTTCCCACTCGCGGATCTTGCGCTCATGGCCACTAAGGAGAATCTCCGGAACTTCCCAAACCTCTCCAGATACAGAGGTGTAGGCCGATGGTCGGGTATAGACAGGTGGCGCCAGAAGATCATCCTGAAAAGAATCTGAAAGCGCTGACTGTTCATCTCCGATTGCCCCTGGAATCACTCGGATAATTGCATCGGCAATGATGGCTGCTGGCAACTCGCCCCCTGTCAGGACATAATCTCCGATGGTGATTTCTTTAGTAATGAGATGTTCACGGAGGCGATAGTCAATTCCTTTGTAATGACCACAGAGGATGATGATATTCTCCTTCATCGATAGGGTGTTAGCCATGTGCTGGTTGAAGGTCTCACCATCTGGTGTTACGAAAATTACTTCGTCATAATGTCGCTGAGAAGTCAGGTCGTTGATGCAACGGTCAATCGGTTCGCACTGCATGACCATACCTGCGGTGCCACCAAAGGCGTAGTCGTCTACTCGATGATGACGCTCGTCAGTACTCCAGTCGCGAAGATTATGTATATGTATTTCGGCCAAGCCTTTCTGCTGAGCTCGTTTGATGATACTTTGATTAAGAGGACCGTCAAGCAATTCAGGCAAAACGGTGATGATGTCGATTCTCATTGAATGCCATTTTGATGTTGATTGCTGCAAAGATGGTAATTTTTTTTGATATTTGAACAAAAAAACTAAACCAAAAGCGCTTTTTTGTGTCTAATCAAAGTGAAAAGGTACAAAAAATGTCTTTCCAAATCGTAAAACTACTTTTTTGTCAGTTTTTTTTAGTATCTTTGCAGCATATAAAGAAACTCGAAACATTACTTATTAATCATAATAACACTTACGAAAATGAAGAAATTTTTCATGGTTGCCCTTACAGGCTTGACCCTTCTTGTGACTTCTTGTGGTTCCTACACTGGTAATGGTACAATGATTGGTGCAGGTGGTGGTGCTGCTCTTGGTGCTGGCATCGGTGCGCTCATCGGTGGCGGTAAGGGTGCTGCTATTGGTGCCGCTGTCGGTGGTGGCGTTGGTGCAGGTACTGGTGCACTCATCGGCCGTCATATGGATAAGAAGAAGGCTGCTCTTGAGGCAGAGCTCGCTAATGCAGCTAACGTAGAGACCGTAACTGATAGCCAGGGTCTTACTGCTATCAAGGTTACTTTCAATGCTGATATGACTTTCAAGACTGGTAAGGCTGAGCTTAGCGCATCTGCTCGTCAGGCTCTCCAGCAGTTCGCTGCTCAGATGACCGCAGAGGATATGATCAATACTGCGATCCAGATCAAGGGTCATACTGATAACACTGGTTCGGCTGCTGTTAATGAGAAGCTTTCGCTCGAGCGTGCTCAGTCAGTAGGTAATGTGCTCCGTGCTTATAATATTACTTCAAACCGTATCACCGAGGCTGGTCTTTCTTACAACGAGCCAGTTGCTGATAACGGCACTGCTGCAGGTCGTAAGGAGAATCGTCGTGTAGAAGTATTTGTCCTCGCTACTGACGCTATGGTTAAGCAGGCTGAGGCTGGTAAGCTCTAATCTGACAACCTTCATTATAAGTCTAAAATAGGCGCATAGGAATTCCTATGTGCTTATTTTTTGTCTGCAAAGGTACTTTCTGATTTCATTTGGTACCTTTCTTGGTCGTGGCATCCCTATCACGGTACCGTGAAAGGGATGCCACGCTGTAAAATAGGAACAAACGAAATCGTGACGGCACATTTTAAAGCGTGGCATCCTTTCCACGGTACCGTGATAGGGATGCCACGCTCAATAATTTCAACATCACGTACACGATGTTGAAATTTTATCCTACATCGAAGAAACTGCCTCCTATGAATTCGCGTAACAGGGAGTTGCGAGGAATGTCGGAACTCTCAATGGTGTTGAATCGGCTAAGGAAGCCAAGGAGGCTGACTGCAGCCTCGTATTCTTTTGAGTCTGTTGGAACCTGTCGGAGAACTTCTTCTGCTTTTGGCTTGATGGCTGCCAGTTCGTAGATGATCGAACTGTCAAATACTGCATCAGCTTCTTTCTGGAAAGGAAGGATCCATTTCTCTTCGCCTTTGCGGACAGAATCCCATAATTCGATGGTTCGCTGTGCAGACAGGCCACGTGTCTGATAATCACGGGTGATGCGTCGGAGCAAACGGGTGGCAGACGTAGGGATCCAGTGCTGTCCGTCCATAGAAATAGGGGTCATCGGAGCGGCATAGATCTTGAACTTATTCTCTGCTGGAATCTGTGCTGTGAGCAAAGGATTGAGTGCATGGATACCCTCGATAACGAGAATCATATCATCGGTCATGGTGAGCTTGTCGCCGCGATATTCTCGCTCTCCCAACTGGAAATTATAGGTTGGTAAAGCCACTTCCTTGCCGTCGATGAGGTTCTGAAGGTCTTCGTTAAACTGGTTCAGGTCCATCGAATAGATCGATTCGTAATCCTTCTTGCCATTCTCGTCAAGCGGTGTCTGGTCACGATTGACGAACCAGTTGTCCATCGACAGGGC
>JAZUIL010000016.1:0-6083 GCA_045642245.1 Bacteroidales bacterium | reverse complement strand
GGAGTGAGGAGTGAGGAGTGAGGAATTTTTGCCCTTCTTAGTCGTCTCCGCCTTCGAAGCGGGAACCTTGAAGAGTGCAGGGAAAGTAAATCCGCGGCCGTGGCCGTTCTTGCCCATCTCTCCGTCATACTCGTAGTATGTTTCGTAGCTTGGTGCCGTACGAGCGAAGCCCGTCTGTGGTGTCATCTGTGGACAAAGGAAAGTTGTCGTACCCGCCGGCATTACGAAATCGGTCATTTCATCGGTCACCAGACAAGCCACACGCTCATCCTGACGAGGTTTACGCTGGCGATACACCATGTAGCGGAAAGCCACGTTCTGATTATCAACATGGAACTGGATATCGATGGCAGGCTTACCCTCTGCCTCGAAGGTAAAGGTCTGCTCGTTGGCCGTATAAGTGATATGATTCTTCTTGAGAGTGGCAATATCGTAAGTGTCGCTCACCTGCTTCACCTCATCTTGCTTTACCAGTTTAAGGCCCTTGGTGAAATCAGCAATAGAAGTGTTAAGACCTAAGTTTGAAGTCTCAATAACGGTATCGTCACCGTAAGTAACTGTGTACTGTGGACGGCCACCTTCTCCCATCGAGAGTTGGACCTTGAGGTTGCCATCAGGACTGCTGACCACTTGCGAGAAAGCCACGTTACCAGAGGTCATCAATGCCAGAGTTACAGCTGCAAAATAGTATCGGTATTGTATCATATAGGTAATGATGTAAATGAATTATTGTTAAGAAATTCCATTTTTAAGGGTTTGCGCTGCAAAGTTACTCATTTTAAATCATATCACAAAACAAAAACGATACATTTTTATCTCTCTGATGTTACAATTCTACATTATATGTAGGATTTATCATATTTCAGGACTAAGATATGACATCTGGAGTTTCGGATGTCATATTTAGGTACCTTAATATGACGTTTAGAAAAAGGATTGTCACGTTTACGTACCGAAATATGACGTTAGGAAACCAGAATGTCATGTTTACGTACTGAAACATGACATCCGGAAAACGTTTTGTCATATTTACGTACTGAAATATGACAAACGAACCCCACTCCATCATATTACAGTACGTAAGTATGACAAAGTGGGATTCAGAGGAACTTTTATGCTCCGAAAATAAGAATTCTGTTTAAAGCAGCGTCACATCAACACACTTCAAATCCTTATCAGCCGAACTGGTGCCATAGAACACCTCATACTGACCTGGGATCGGACGCATGGTGTTAGTTTTCTCGTCGAAGCTCTCGAAACTATCAAGGTCAAGTAGAAATTCCACCTGCTTGGTCTCACCTGGCTTGAGGGCGACGCGCTGATACTCACGGAGCGACTTGCGAGGACCCTGTACATCTTCTGTACGACGGATATAGATCTGAACGACCTCTGTACCGGCACGCTTACCAATATTAGAAACAGGAACGGTGAGAGTGATGCAAGGACGCTTCTTGCCATCAGGATGGATATCGAGCGTCATGAGCTGGCTCTCAAGTGTGTTACGATCGAGCTGCGCCTGACCGATGTTAAACTGGGTGTAGCTCAAGCCATAGCCGAACTGGAAGAGTGGCTCCTCTGTCATATAGCGATAGGTACGTCCCTTCATGCTGTAATCCTGAAAATCTGGCAACTGAGCGAGGCTCTTGTAGAATGTGATTGGGAGCTTACCCGATGGATTATAGTCACCATAGAGGACGTCGGCCAAAGCCTGACCACCACGCTCGCCACCATACCAAGCCTGGAGGATAGCGTCACAAGACTCTACCTCAGGTACCATTGCCATGGCAGAACCAGAGAAGTTCACGAAGACGACTTTCTTACCAGCCTCATGGAGCTTCTTAAGGAAAGCGCGCTGAACGGCAGGAAGCTCGATATCTGTTCGGTCACCGCCCTTGAAACCTGGGAGACTGACAGGCATCTCTTCACCTTCGAGGCGTGCCGAGATACCACCGGCAAAGACAACGGTTTCAATACCCTTCAGCTTAGCAATAAGAGCGTCATAATCGACATCTGTCTCTCGGCCGATATTTACCTTAAGATTAGCATTATAGGTAAGAATCTGTGCATAACGGATCTGGATCTTATACTCCTCGCCTGCCTTCACATCAAAGAGTGTGCGAGTATCGGTATCACGCCATGTAAACTCACGTGCAGTAGACTTACCATTGACAAAGACCTCAAAGTATGAGCAACCTTCCACGTCGAGCAATACCTGACCGCTCTGCTTTGGACGGAATACTGTCTCATAAAGGCCAGAGAACTTGGTAAGGTTAATACCAGGTGCAAAAGAATAGTTGCCATAGGTAGTAACGCTGATTGGACGATCATGATGACGACGAGCTACAGGAGCAGGCAAGTTATTGATGTCTGCTGCATTTGCTGGATTGTAGTTCTCTGCGCCACGTGTCCAGATATCCTCGTTCCAGAAGATACCACGGAAACCGGTCTTACCATCAATAGAACACTGATCGTAATATGACTCGAGCACCTTATCATGAACAAGTTCACAACCCTTGAATGAAACTACACGACCCTTGCCAACCTTCTGCTGAATACCTTCAAGCAGAGTAACGGTCTGGTTAGGAGTACCGTTGTAATTACCCCACATAAGCTGCTCGTCATCGGCGTTAGGACCGATGACAGCCACCTTACCCTTCTGCAAAGGAAGTACATTGCCACGGTTCTGCAAGAGGACGAGTGACTGACGAGACATCTCGAGCGCAGTCTGCTGATGCTCCTTGCTATTAAGTAACTCAGGACCGAGCTTTGACCAGCTTACGAGACTTGGATCATCCATCTCACCGAGTTCGAAACGACCTTCTAGGAGGCGGATAATCTTCTCATCAACAGAGGATTCTTCTACCAAGCCGAGACGTACAGCCTCTGGCAGACGTGCATATCCATAGTCATAACCACACTCCACATCTGTACCAGCCAGGACACCCTTGGCAGCAGCATGCTGAGGAGTTGAAGAGGTCTTATGAGTGGTCCAGAAGTCTGTCACAGCGCCACAGTCAGAAACGACCATATACTTGAAGCCCCACTGTTCACGGAGAATCTTCTGCAAAAGGCGGGTATTTGAGCAACAAGGCTCATCGTCCCAACGCTGATAAGCACACATCACCTCACGAACATCTCCCTTCTGCACACAAGCTTTGAAAGCTGGCATATAGGTCTCCCAGAGGTCTCGAGGCGATACATTATTAATATTATCTACATGACGACCCCATTCCGGACCACTATGGATAGCATAGTGCTTGGCACAAGCATAAAGCTTACGGTACTTAGTATCTGATGGTCCCTGAAGACCTTTTACTACCTGCACACCCATTCGAGAGGTCAAATATGGATCCTCTCCATAGGTTTCCTGACCACGACCCCAACGAGGATCGCGGAAAATATTGACATTTGGTGTCCAGACAGAGAGCGAATGGAAACGAGTATCCTCATTGCCATCAGCCATCCACTTGTTATAAGCTGCGCGACCTTCATCACTGGTCTGTGAGAAAACCTCATAAACCAGGTCGTCATTGAACGAAGCTGCCATGCCGATAGGTTCTGGATAAACGGTTACATTGCCCATGTTAGCCATGCCATGCAAAGCCTCACTCCACCAGTTGAATTTCTTGATACCCAGACGAGGTACAGCCTCAGAGATATCGAGCATGATAACCGATTTTTCCTCAATAGTGAGGCGGCCACAAAGGTCTATAGCTCGCTCACGTGGCGATAGGTCAGGATTCTGATAAGGTAAGATCTCCTGCGCCTGAGCAGCAAAAGTACCGGCAGCAAGGATCGAAAGAAAAGCGGTTTTCTTCATGTTGGATTAATAGATTATATGATATTTAGATTTGTATATCAACAATTTGCTTATCAAGATAAAATGAATACGGATGGCACGGACGTTTTTATCCGCGTCATCCGCGTTCATATTTACTATTCACTCCCCTCCCTTGTGGAGGGGTCGGGGGAGGGTCTATTACTTAAAGAGCATTGGAGCGAACTCACGGAGTGCACGACGCCAAGTCAGGAACTCATGAGCTGTACCAGGAGAAACATGGCTAGCAGCATTATAACCTGCAGCACGGAGATCCTCAGCAGCCTTAGTAACGCCTACTGGATTCTCCTTCTCACCAGTACTGATGAAGATCTGCTTAGGAGCAGGCTTGCCCTGAAGGTCTTCTGGAGAGTACTGACCTCCTGAGAAGAGTCCCCAATAACCGAAGGTCTCAGGATGAGCGAGGGTGATGATGCGAGTTTCCATACCTCCCATTGAAAGACCTGCCATAGCACGGTGATCACGATCCGCAATGGTAAGGAAGTGTGAGTCGATGTAAGGAATCATGTCCTCGATGACGAGCTTCTCGAATGGCTCGCACCAGTTCTCAGGACGCTTCTGACCCCACTTGAACTCATTGGTCAAACCGTAGGTCATAACTACGATGAATGGCTCGATCTTACCTTCTGCGATGAGGTTATCCATGATCAGACCTGCATGACCCTGACGGAACCAAGTAGTCTCGTTCTCACCCCAACCATGCTGGAGATAAAGAACAGGATAACGCTTCTGAACACCCTTGGAAGCAGGATTGCCCTTCTTGTCAACGATCTGGCCGTAGCCTGCTGGAGTATAAACCCAAGCGGTGCGCATGCACTTGCCGCTCTCGCTCCAGAAAAGAGTCTGCTGTACGTTGCCGTGTGGCACATTCTTCTCTGCATAGAACTCTGTATCCTCGTTGGTAGGAATCTCAATACCTGACTCCCAACGACATGAACCGAAGAAGTTATGTGTACCAGGATCATTAACCACGCCGCCATCGATGGTGAGGTGATAGTAGTGGAAACCAGGATCCATTGGGCCTTCGGTAGTACCAACCCATACACCCTCCTTATTCTTGCGGAGCACTGTACCACCACGGCCACCAAGACCGAGGCTGACGACTACCGAACGAGCCTGTGGAGCCTCAACACGGAAACGAGCATAGCCCTGTGAGTTGACCTGTGGGTACTCCTGACCTGGCTGGTTGAGCTCAGATGGCTTCCAGTCGTCCTTAAGAACTACCTTATCGAGTGCTGGATTGAAGTCGCGTACAGCGTAATAAGCCTCCTTCTCCTTCAAATCCTTGTCGATGAGCAATGGATAGTTAGAAGTTCCTACCCATGAGTCACGGTCGGTGAGGTTCCAGAAAGTAACGACATCAATCTTGTCGCTGTACTTACGGAAAGTCTTGAAGAGCTGAGCGTACATATCAGTGTGCATAGCCTTGATGTAAGGCTTGATCTCCTGACCCTGACGGCTGAACTGCAACTGGCCACCCATCTCCTGGTTAGCACGGATGTCGAGCTCGGTGATATGGATATGATCGACGATCGAAGCATACTTCTCGATAGCTGCAGAAACGTCCTCCATCGAAGGACCATAGATGTTGTAGTGACCCTGCATACCGATACCGTGGATAGGTACGCCAGCATCCTTCATCTTCTTGACCATGTTGTAGATGCGGTCACGCTTGCCAGGATCGCACTCATTGTAGTCGTTATAGAAAAGGAGAGCCTCAGGATTGGCCTCATGTGCAAACTCGAAAGCCTTAGCGATGAACTCGTCACCACAAAGCTTGAAGTAATCTGACTGACGGTAAGGAGACTCGCCTGGACGCTGCTGATCGACCATAGCCTCATTGACTACGTCCCAGCAGTAGCAGAGATCCTTATAACGGGTCATGATGGTCTGGATGTGATCCTTGAGACGAGCATAGAAGACCTCCTTCTTCACGAACTTACCTTTCTTGTCATAGAGCATCCAGTTGGCACCCTGAGCAGTATGCCACAAGAGGTTATGACCACGGAGCTGAAGGCCATTTTCGCGGCAGAAATTTGCGATGCTGTCAGCACCCTCCCAGCGCCATACACCTTCTGCAGGATGTACCTCGCCTGGCTTGAATGCATTCTCAGCGGTTACGCTGTTGAACTCACGGGTGATGATGGCTGCCTCAGCAGGAATGAGATTGCTGTTGTTGATGGCTACACCGACTCTGAAATAGTCCTTGTAAGCGTCTTTCAAAGTCTGAGTCTTCTGCTGTGCA
>JAZUIL010000015.1:0-33499 GCA_045642245.1 Bacteroidales bacterium | reverse complement strand
CCTCAAGAACAGCGTCTCGCATGGAGAGACCTTTGACGATAGGCGCCAGCTCCTGATGGAACACGAAACGCGCGCTGTCAAGGTTCTCATTGTTGACACGGATAGGGGGGACGAAATGCTGGAAGATATCGTCAGGCAAGGTCCAGGAGGCTTCGTTACGAGCATCGATGGCTTCCTGCACATTGCCACGGAAGAAGTCCTCTGTGTAGTCAGCGCGGTCGCTGGCTGGCATGAAGGAGAGGAGGAAGGAGAGGAGGTATTCGAGCATGGGTTATTAATTCATAATTTATAATTTATAATTGATAATTGATAAGGACCACGCGTTTACTTTGCTTTCAACGCTGTTATCGTGGCTTTGACGCGTCTGGCAGTCGTGATCATGATACTGTTTTCATCGGCGCCAGGTGTCCCCATATAAACATCGGTATTGACGTGCTGCATCTGCGAAGAGAATGACTCACGTGCAGAGAAATGAAACTCGTGGATGCCGGTGTCTGCAGCCAGTTTGGCAATATTATTTTCGTTGACACCACATCCGGCCATGAGGATGATGGAGCGAGTTTCAGATTGCAGTTCACGGAGCAATGCAGCGCCTTGTGGAGCCGTTGGCTGCTGGCCAGAGGTAAGAATGCGGGTGCAGCCGAGATCTTCGATCTGACGGAGTGCCAGGTGTGGATCACGACAATGGTCGAAGGCGCGGTGGAAGGTCACAGGATGCTTGCCGGCAGCTTTCATCAATCGCTGCATGGCTGGCAGGTCAATGTCGCCGGAAGGAGTGAGACAGCCGAAGACAAGACCATCAGCACCAGCGTTGATGGCAGCAAGGATGTCGGCCTCCATCTCCTCGATTTCGAGCGGTGTGTAAAGGAAGTCTCCTCCACGTGGACGGATGATGACGTTGAGGCCGATGTCAATATGCTTACGTGCTGTGGTGATGCATCCTAAGGACGGAGTCGTACCGCCTTCAGGAATGCCATAACAGAGCTCTACACGGTTGGCTCCGCCTTCCTGTGCAGCAAGACAACTGGCTACGCTGTTGGCACATACTTCGAATTGAAAGTTCATGGTCTGTGACGTATTCTTCGATATAACATTTGCTGGCAAAGGTAACCTTTTTTAGGTTAAGTTCCAAAAAATAGGAGAATTTAGGAACAAATATTTGTTTGAAAATAGAAATATTGTATCTTTGCACACAAATTATTAAGTAACATGCAAAAAACAAGTTATTTTTGCACTCTTACTAAGTAGTCATTATGAAAGAGCTCGGTAATCAGATCGGACGATATCAGAGTGACTCCATTCCGGTGTGGGTGGAGTGGATGATGCATCTGCCTTGGCTGAAAAAGAAGTATGCCAAGAAAGCGGTATCAGAGTTGTGTGTCTATGACCATGGTATCTCGCTGGTGCATTGTCATCAACAGCAGGAGAAAGCGCTGGCGTTGACCTATAAAGAGATTCGTCGCGTGTGGTTCGAACGGTTCCAGACGGGTAGCGAGAAGGCTGGACATACGGCGTTTCGTATCGATATCATTGCAGAGAACCTGGATACGCTTTTCACGTTGACCAAAACAGATTGCGCTCCGGAGGATGCGGATCTGCAGCTGATGGAATATCTGTTCAACACGTGGAAAACTGCTACATGGCATCACTATCATGTAGTGGCAGCGGTGGTGCAGATGACGGCTAAGACTGCTGGCCGAACAGATCTCGACAATCCTGAGCAACCGGTCTTCCTCTGTATGCAGAAACCTCGTACACGTTATGATTATACGTCTTACCGATGGGAATTCCCTGGCGGCAAAGTGGAGACAGGTGAGTCTGAAGCCGTGGCGCTGCAGAGGGAACTGAGAGAGGAGATGGAGTATGAAGTAACCGTAGGCAGACACCTGACAACGGTGGAGCATACTTATCGAGACTTCGCCATCACGATGGTCTGCTATCTTTGCAGCGCTGAGACGCCGACCTTTGTCAGAAAAGAGCATCAGGACCATCGTTGGCTCACGATCGAGGAGATGAAGGCCCTCGACTGGTGTGCTGCAGATGCTCCTGTGGTTGAAGTTATTTGTGAATCAATCTGTAAGCGATAGAACCAGGTTTAGGACTGGCCGGACAGTTGTTCGGATCGAACCATTTGGCGTCAGAGAGCTCTTCGTCCTGCAAGGTGATGTCGCCACTTTCGTATTCTGCGGTGAAGCCTAGCATGAGCTGTGCAGGAAATGGCCAGCTCTGACTGCCGAAATAACGGACATTCTTTACCTTAAGTCCTGTCTCTTCGTGAATCTCGCGAGCTACAGCCTGTTCGAGTGTCTCACCGGCTTCGACAAAACCTGCGATACAGGCGTAGATGTCCTGATTGCGCTGTACGTGACGAGCTAAGAGGATCTGGCCTTCTTTCTCGATTCGCATGATGATGCAAGGATCAATGCGAGGAAAGATCTGCTGATGACAGTTAGGACACAGACGTGCCGTGAGCTTAGGATCATCGGTCAATGGAGTGCCACAACGGCTGCAGAACTGTGTGTTGAGGCGCCATTCGAGCAAGGCCTTGGCTCGTGCCAGGAGGAAGACATCGTCGGATGGCAATTGTGCAAAGAGTTCCCTGATAGCTACTTTCTGGTAGTCGTCAGGGATGATTGTATTGTCATTGAGACGGATGGCTACGATGCCGTTGGTCGGTTCGTTGACGGTCTCTGTCGCTTCACACGATGTCTGCAGGATCTTGAGATCTTCATCCTGTAGCGGCGATCCATCTTTGCGAAGGATCGTATCGCGTGAAAGCATGGCGTAATAATGCATCATTGTAATCAGTAAGGATTATAGGATTTTCTCCATCCAGATCATGTCGTAGTATCGGCCGAACTTATAGCCGCACTTGTGGAAATGAGCCACCTTGGTATAGCCATGCTTCTCGTGGAATGTCTCGCTGGCATTGTCGAGGTATTCGTCTGGAGTCTCTATCCAGGCAATGCAGGCGTTCATGTTCTTGACACCGATAGATGGCATCAGACGCTCTAATTCGGTATATAAAGCAGAGCCTATTCCTTGGCCTCGAATCTCCTCCTTGACGTAGATACTTGTCTCGACACAATGATCGTAGGCGCTTCTTTCTTTGAATGGACTTACGTATGCATAACCGACAATCTGATTGTCAATCTCGGCTACGATATAAGGGTATTTCTTCAGCGTGTGGATGATTCGTCCTCTGAACTCGTCAGCTGAAGGGGCAACTAATTCGAATGAGATGGCAGTATGGTCAACATAAGGAGCGTAGAGCTTGACCAGTTCTTCTGCATCTTCGGGAACGCAACTTCTAATCTTCATATCTTTTATTTTATATTCAAAACGCTGCAAAAGTACGTTGTTTTTTGGAAATATGCAAGTAAGTTTCATTGAAAAAATGAAAATCGCATAACTTTGCATCGGATTGTCAAAATATTTATTATCTTTGCACCACTTTTTTAGAATGTCAATAAACAAATATAATCTGAATCAATGAAGAAGAATCTTGAGACCATCTGCATTCACGGCGGATGGAAGCCTGTAAAGGGTGAACCACAACAGTTGCCTATCTATCAGAGTACCACATTCAAATATGATACGAGCGATCAGATGGCACGTCTGTTCGACCTGAAGGATGATGGCTATTTCTATACTCGTCTGGCAAATCCTACCAACGATGCTGTCGCTAAGAAGATCAATGCACTGGAAGGTGGCGTCGGTTGTGTCTTAACCTCTTCGGGACAGGCTGCTAACTTCTATGCTGTGTTCAATATCTGTCAGGCCGGTGATCATTTCATTACAACCAATGCTATCTATGGCGGTACGTTCAACCTCTTCGGTACTACAATGAAGAAACTCGGTATCGAGTGTACTTTCGTGGATCAGGAGTGGACTGATGAGCAGATCGAAGCTTGTTTCAAGGAGAACACCAAGTGTTTCTTCGGTGAGACTATCTCTAATCCTGGTGGTAACGTCCTCGATATCGAGCGCTTCGCAAAGATCGCACATAAGCATGGCGTGCCATTGATCATTGACAATACGTTTGCTACTCCTATCAACTGCCGTCCTTTCGAGTGGGGTTGCGACATCGTTACTCACTCTACCACCAAGTACATGGATGGTCACGCTACTCAGGTCGGTGGTGCTGTGTGTGACAGTGGTAACTTCGACTGGGAGAAATATGCAGAGAAGTTCCCTGGCCTCTGCACTCCTGATGAGAGCTATCATGGCTTGACCTACACCAAGGCCTTCGGTAAGGGTGCTTATACTACTAAGCTTGTCAGCCAGTTGATGCGCGACCTCGGTAGCATCCCATCGCCACAGAATTCTTTCCTCCTCAACCTCGGTCTTGAGACCCTCGCTCTCCGTATGAAGCAGCATTGTGCCAATGCACAGGCCGTAGCTGAGTGGCTTGAGAAGAATCCTAAGGTAGGTTGGGTGAACTATGCTGGCCTTCCTTCTAACAAGTACCACGCTTTGGCTCAGAAGTATATGCCAACTGGTACCTGCGGTGTGATTGCATTCGGCCTGAAGGGTACGCGTGAGGATGCTATCCGCTTCATGGATAACCTCGACTTTATCAGTATCGTGACTCATGTGGCTGATGCTCGTACTTGTGTCCTCCATCCTGCAAGTCATACACACCGTCAGATGAGCGAGGAGCAGCTGCGAGAGGCTGGTGTCGCTCCAGATCTGGTACGTTTGAGTGTAGGTATCGAGAATGTAGAGGATATCATTGCAGATCTCGAGCAGGCAATGTCGAAGATGTAATCTTATAGAATAAAATGACGACCTCGCTACTTTCCTGTAGTGAGGTCGTTTTGTTTTTGTCTGCCATGTCTTTTGATATGGCTATTTTATTGCTTCGATATTTTCTTGAATCTCCAATAGAGATGTAAAGTAAAGCATATGCCGATAATGGAGAGTACAAGCAGGATGTAAGAGATGGAGATAATGTGAGCTGCCCAGAATGAAGATGCCTCAATCTCCAGAGCAATTGTCCGCTCGCTGAATTGATTGGCTGCACCTACAGCACGGATCTCCAGATTGTATAGACCAGGTGGAAGGTGAGAGAACTTGATATGACGGGTCTCGTCAACAGAGGTCCATTCGTCTTCAATACCTTTTATGCGATAGAAGAAGAGATACTCCTTCTGATGATAGATGTCATTGGTCGTAAGCTGCAGGTCAATTGTGTGTGACTCGTCTCTTCCTCGTTTGATCAGATCTCCATCCAATCCCTTGGTGTCAACGAAGATCCTGAAATCTGAGATATGACTCAACATATCAGATTCTTTGAGAATGACAGCTCCATTATTACCTCCAAATAGGAGATTCCCCTCTGGAGTTAATGTTCCTGAATTCTGCAGGAATTCATCCATCGGCAGACCATCACTAGTCATCAAGCAGCGTAAATAGCAGCGACGTACACAGTCGAAAGCAAACAATCCGTTATCTTCAGTCGATGCATAGAGAATGGAATCATTGACGATCACTAAGCTGCGGAGTTCGAGTGAGGGAAGTCCGTAATCAAGGCCATATGCTGCTATACTGTCGTTGTTGACATCGTAGCACACCAAGCCAGCACCTGCAGTAGCTAACCAGATCTCATGACCATTGCGAGAACGAGCATCGAAGATAAAATTGGTACCGTTCCATTTCTCCTCGTCATTAAGATATTTCTTATTCTCGCCAGTACGGATGTTTATCAGGTCGAAGCCGTCAGTAGTACATGCGATGATGGTCTCATCGTCAAGCTGTGCAATGCTATTAATAAAAGAGATTGGGAAATGTTGCTTGTCGTAGGTCTTGTCAGGACGCTGGTGAAGGCGTGTGAGCTGGAAGTTCAATCCACCGATCCAGATATCGCCTTGCTTGTCTTCAAAAATGTCATATACACAGTCGTGTACAGGTTGGTCGACGACAGAAATGAAGTGCTCAGAGGCTCCTGTACGAGGATCCAGATGATAGGTGCCCGTATTGAAACCTCCACACCAGATGGTGCCATCTTGTGCAGCACGGACGGTGAGGAAGCCATTCTCACGCTCGAAGTACATATGTGGATCACTGCCGTCAGGAGCAAAACTGCCGATCGCCTGGCTATATGCCACCCAGTAACGTCCGTCAGGAGCTACATCGACGCTAAATGCAAAATTGTCTGAGACGGTTTTCTGGTTAGAAACGTTCAGGACGGTCAGGTCACTACCTGGTTGCAGACAGGTTACTCCTCCCATGTATAAGGCAATCCAGATTCTATCCTGATCTACCAGAATACTACGTGTGCCAGATGTGCGAAGTTCAAAAGGTGCATCACCAGAAGCTGATGCCAAAGGACGGATTTCTACATCCTCTACTTCTTCGCTTGTGGCAAATACCCATACTCCTGTACCATCAGAGCCTACTAACATCTCGTCGTCGTTGTATGGCTTGATGTCTGTGACGATGAGTCCTTCGGTCTTCTTTAAATGCTGAACTCTCTTTGGATGAGATGGATCGAGAACAAAGATACCACTGCCATTGCTGCCAACCCAAAGTTTCTGGTGGTTCTTGTCGTAATATAAAACCTTGATATCGGTTTTGACCCATTGTTGCAGTGTTCCTCGAAGATCCTTCAGGTCAAGGATGCCAATACCACGAGATGCACCAAAGAGCAATTCATTATCACGATATGAATAGAATGTATGGATATCTTCATCAGGACAGAGACGCTTGGTAATGGTGCTTGTAGGAATGTCATAACAGGTAATGCCATCGGTAGCACCGACAACCAAAAGATCTCCACGGCAGAACAACGCCTGTACACTACCGAATATTTGATAATCTGGCAAGTAGAGAATCTCTACAAAAGCATCTGCAAGAGGATCGAATCGATAGATATCACTACGCTCTGTGAAAGCCCAGATATCACCTTGCTCATCGCAATAGATGGTAATGGACATGCCAGAGTGCATGGTTCGCATCTGTGATGAACCAAGTGTATAATGACGATAGTTGATGCCATCATATCGGTCGATACCATTACGGGTAGAAGCCCAAATGAAACCGTGTTTGTCGCGAACCAGATAATAGGCTGTCTGGCTAGAGATGCCAGGAGGCGTCACTTGGACATAGGGACGATCGAAGATTGAGACTACTCCTTCTGGTAGCTTGTAGCTACTGAGGACCAGTCCGATGATACATACGAATAATGTGCTGAGGTATGATTTCTTAACTCGCATATATATAAATAATGTGTGCTTTAATTTATCGGAGAGGTGCATAGAATGCATCCCGATAATAATCAATGTGAGGAGAGCCGTCTTGTGGTATAATAATGGAGAATACATCGAAGCGTACAGCGTGCATATCATGGTGCATTTTCATGTAATGGTCAGCTGAGGCTACTAAGCGTCTGATTTTAATTGGCGTTATGGCTTCTTCTGGATTCCCCCATTGTCCGCTTGTCCTGGTCTTGACTTCGACGAAAGCCATTTCTTCTGTCGAAGGATCGAATGCAATGATGTCGGTTTCAAAAGAGTGATCGCGCCAGCGTGTTTCCAGAATCTGCATACCTAACCTACACAAATGTTCGGCAGCTAATGCTTCTCCTTTGATACCTAAATCATATGACGAACTCATAGAGTTGAGTAATACGATGTTTTATTTTATAATAAAAAAGGAAAACCGGCATCTGGACGTGATGAAACTCCAGTAAATATAGATTTGAAGCTGCGGTCCGCCTCCGTAATCTGCTCCGATTCATCCCGGTGGTACCAGTGTTCGTGGCGTCGTTATGGCGTGCAGCGCGCCTTCGGCATACGCTTGACTCCAGTAAAAAAGTAATCGATGAGTTTCCCGCTCTACATAAATCCGGTTTTCCCGAGGCAAAGATAGATCTTTTTTATTTATAAAGCAAATTTAGGACCGAAAACTTTTCGTTTTCAGCCCTAAAATATTTATGATATTGATTGCACAACGTTATTGTGAGCAAAATACCGATTATTTATAATCCTTTGCCGTGGCAGTTCTTGTACTTAAGTCCGCTGCCACAAGGACATGGATCGTTACGTCCTACATGTGGAGCAGAAGCCAGTGGCTTACGCTGTACCTGATTCTCTCCATTCATGCCAGCGTGGATAGCCTGCATCTTACTGAAGTCTTGTCGTCTCTCTGGAGCAGCCTCTCTGAAAGCAGGAGCTGTGGCACGAGCGGCAGCCTGAGCAGCTGCTGCAGCAGCCGCCTGCTGTTCCTGCTGAGCCTGTTGTGCAGCTGCCTGAGCTGCAGCGATCTGCTCTGGTGTTGGCTCAGGAATATAGAGCTGAGCTCGCATCAAAGCGCTGACGGTCTTGCTGTTCATCTTTGTAACCATACGCTCGAAGATGTGATAAGACTCCAACTTATAGATAAGGAGTGGATCCTTCTGCTCGTACTGAGCATTCTGGGTGTTCTGCTTGAGGTCATCAAGGTCACGAAGGTTGACACGCCATGCATCATCAAGAATATTGAGCATGACAGACTTCATAAACGCCTTCATGATGCTCTTGCCGTTGCTTTCTGCAGCCTCCTGCAAGTTGCAAGGAATCTGGTAGACACGCTTGCCGTCGGTGAAAGGAATGATGATGTTGCGGATGGTGCCGCCTTCGGTCTGTACCTTCTCCCAAATCTCCTGAAGACGTGGTGCAACAACTTCACAAAGCTTGTCATTGTGACGGTTGAAGCTCTCCATACCTGCATTATAAAGCTTGTCTGCGATATCTTCAACCTTGAGCTTCTTTACGTCTGTCTCTTCGATAGGAGCCTCAATGCCAAAGTTGCGGAATACCTCGAGCTGGAAGTTCTCGAAATCTCCATTATCAACAAGCTGCTGTGCGAGGGTGTTGGCTACACCGTATGACATATTCATGAAGTCGATACCGATACGTTCACCCATCAAGGCGTGACGACGCTGAGTATAAACTACCTCACGCTGCTTGTTAAGAACGTCATCGTACTCGAGGAGGCGCTTACGGATACCGAAGTTGTTCTCCTCGACCTTCTTCTGCGCTGTCTCGATACTCTTGTTGAGCCATGGATGCTCGATGACATCATCTTCTGCCATGCCGAACATCTTGCTGTCCATGACCTTGGCGATACGGTCTGAACCGAAGATTCGCATGAGGTTATCTTCGAGAGATACGAAGAATACAGATGAACCTACGTCACCCTGACGACCTGAACGACCACGAAGCTGACGGTCTACACGACGGCTCTCATGACGCTCAGTACCGATGATGGCAAGACCACCAGCCTCCTTCACTGCAGGAGAGAGCTTGATATCGGTACCACGACCTGCCATGTTGGTAGCAATGGTTACGATCGATGACTGACCTGCCTGTGCAACGATATCTGCCTCACGCTGATGGAGCTTAGCATTGAGGACGTTATGCTTGATGCCACGGAGTTGCAAAGCCTTAGAAAGGGTCTCAGAGATCTCGACAGAAGTAGTACCTACGAGGACTGGACGTCCGGCCTTGACATATTCCTCAACCTGTGCGATGACAGCCTTATACTTAGCACGCTTGGTCTTATAGACACGGTCATTAAGGTCCTTACGTGCAATAGGACGGTTGGTAGGAATGCTGACAACATCGAGCTTATAGATATCCCAGAACTCACCAGCCTCGGTCTCTGCAGTACCGGTCATACCTGAGAGCTTGTGGTACATACGGAAGTAGTTCTGCAAGGTGATGGTAGCGAAGGTCTGAGTGGTAGCCTCGATCTTTACATGCTCCTTAGCCTCGACAGCCTGATGCAAGCCATCGCTCCAACGACGACCTTCCATGATACGACCTGTCTGCTCATCGACAATCTTAACCTTGCCATCTTCTGAGATGACATAGTCAACGTCCTTGTCGAACATGGTGTAAGCCTTGAGCAACTGGTTGACAGCATGAACACGTTCTGCCTTGGTAGTATATTCGGTCATGAGCTTGTCCTTCTTCTCAAGTTTCTCCTCGTTGCTGAGGCCTTCTGCCTTCTCGATCTCTGCGATCTCAGAACCTACGTCAGGAAGGACGAAGAACTTAGGATCCTCAGAGGCGCCGGTGAGTGCTTCGATACCCTTATCGGTAAGGTCTACCTGCTTGTTCTTCTCTTCGATAGCGAAGAAGAGTGGCTCAAGTGCAACTGGCATTTCCTTCTGGTTGTCCTGGAGGAAGTAAGCCTCTGCACGGAGCATCTCCTGCTTAACACCAGGCTCTGAGAGGAACTTGATGAGTGCAGAGTTCTTTGGCCATGCACGATAAGAACGATAGAGCTGTGTAGCGCCTTCGTCCTTGATCTTCTTGTCCTCGTTGTTGACCTTCTTCTTTGCCTCGTTAAGGAGCTGGTTTGCCAATGTCTTCTGCTGACGGACAACGTTCTCGACGCGATCACGGAACTCCTGATATAGCTCCTCATCGCTATACTCGCTGGTACGTGGAACAGGACCACTGATGATGAGTGGAGTACGAGCATCGTCGATCAATACAGAGTCAACCTCATCGACAATGGCATAGTTATGTTCGCGCTGAACAAGGTCCTCTGGATGAGTGGCCATGTTGTCGCGGAGGTAGTCGAAACCAAACTCGTTGTTGGTACCGAAAGTAATATCGCAGTTATATGCACGACGGCGCTCCTCTGTATTTGGCTGATAGCGGTCAATACAGTCAACGGTCAAACCATGGAACATGTAGAGTGGACCCATCCAGTCGCAGTCACGCTTAGCGAGGTAATCGTTGACAGTAACGACGTGAACGCCGTTGTGAGTCATAGCGTTGAGGAATACTGGGAGAGTAGCTACGAGAGTCTTACCTTCACCGGTAGCCATCTCTGCGATCTTTCCTTGATGAAGAACGGTACCACCGAAGAGCTGCACATCGTAGTGTACCATGTCCCACTTGATCTCATTGCCACCTGCATTCCAAGTGGTCTTATAGAGAGCCTTGTCGCCTTCGATGGTCACGAAGTCACGTGTTGCGGCGAGGTCACGGTCCATCTGTGTAGCAGTAACCTCGACGATCTCGTTGTTTGCAAAACGGTAACCTGTATTCTTAACGATGGCATAAACCTCAGGAAGGTGCTCGGTAAGCTTGGTCTCGAGAGTGTCAAGAATCTTCTTCTTCAGGTCGTCAACTTCGGCCCAAACCTTCTCGCGCTTTTCAACTTCGAGGTCCTCAACGGTTGCTTTCAGTTCCTCAATCTTCTTTCGATCGGCCTGTACTGCATCCTGCAAATCCTGCATGATGGCTTGTGTGCGGGCACGGAGCTCATCGTTAGTGAGCTTTTCTACGGCAGGATAAGCAGCTTTGACCTTCTCTACCCATGGCTGGATGAGTTTCATGTCTCGGCTGGACTTGTCTCCGAAGAACTTTTTTAATAAGTCATTAAATCCCATATTTGTTTGTTTTTTATTATTTTCTTGTTGAAGTGAATCCTGTCTGACAGGAATATTAAGAAATTAAAATGTCGTTATCTGATTGGTAAAGTGCGGCAAGCACTCGGCGCTCTGATGCGAATCGCCTTCGCTACCGTAGGAGCGATAGCTGTAGCGTCAATAGGCGCTGTGATACGCTCTGGCTTGAAATACGCTGGTGCAAACAGGATAGCCGGTCCGGGATAGATGTCATGACGAACCTGAGACTGTGGCTGACTGCGATCGCTAAGACGCAGCTTCCATCCTGGCTGCAGGATGATGACCAGATCGCCTCCAGTACGTTTGTCATAACCATTGCGGATGCGAGAGATACGCTGGCTATAGTCCTGATGTAATAATTGCTGTTGTGTATAAACTTCCTCAATGCCACTGAAGAGTGAGACTAGTTCGGCTGATTTGTGAGCTACATCGTCAATCTGTAGTCCTTTCTGCTCGATAGTTTTGTGGTTGAGGTAAATCTGTCCGTCGTTGAATCCATCTACCCATTGCCCTTGTCCGTAGAGAGAGATGAGGTGAGAATTGAGCAAGGCTGTACAGCGGTTTGCATTGAATTCTCCAGTGTTGATTCCTGGAACATCACTGACATTGTTGTCTGTCGCTCCAGTTCCCATCAGGTAGATGAAGGTGTTCTGCAGTCCGACAGCTCTGTCGATGTATTGCAGAAGATGCTCGATGGTTTTGTCGAGCTGAAGGTAGATGTCCTGTAATTCTGCAGGATAGGTCTCCAGTTTCTCATGCTGGTAGGTGCCGGCATAGAAGGTGATCTGTAACATGTCGGTAGAACCAGCAAGTCCCATATGAGAATTCTGGATATATTGCTGTGCTAACTGTGCTACTGCATCGTTGATCACAGGAGAGGTCTTGGCCCAAGAGTAGTTTGGCTTTCCTTTCTCGGTAAATCTATGGCTGAAAACAGGCGATGTAGTCAGGTAGGGAGCGATCAGATCTGCTCCCATACTGTTGCTCGGAGAATTCCAGATATAGGTGTTGAGATTGCAGAAAAGTACCTCTTTAGGCATGAGGTTCTGACGTGTGGCACTGGCTGGAAACTCATGATAATAAGAGGTTGAAGCCCAATGTCCTGTTTTTTCGTCGAACCACACTGCACTGTTTGCTGCATGTCCTGCTCCGATAAGTGCTTGTTCTGCATTCGGAGCAATACTGAATACTTTGCTGCGAAGCTGTGAGGCTAATTTGAGTTCGTCACCGAGTGTGCTACTTAAAAGTGCACGTGGAGACCAGTTGCCTGCAGTCTCATTGCCTGTATAATCTCGGTCCTGGAAGATTGAATGGCGCTGAAGTGTCTGGAGGTCAAAGACCATCTGCGACGGAATGCCATTCAGGTATGGATAGCTGCCAGTAGCCAAAGTGGCTAAGGCTGAAGTAGCGTCAGGATTATCAAGGTCGAAGGTGACTTGGTCGTACACTACACCGTCTCGCATCAGTCGGTTAAAACCGCCTTGTGAGAATCTGCCTTTCAGTGCATAGAGATAGTCACTACGAAGCTGATCGATTGCAATACCGACAACAAGACGTGGCGCAACAAAACTCTTTGTTTCCGTGCGATTATCTGGCTGTGCAGCATTGGCTGGCAATGTGTTTAACATTGTCAGAAGTACCAGTGTAGTAGTGAGGACGGTTATGTCGTGACGATGATTCATTTATTGTTTGGATGAGAATCTGCTGTAGCAACGTAATAGGATAGTTGCTAACAGCAATAAGAATGGAACAGGACAATATTGTCCGATAATCCAGTCAAGAATGACATACAGAATCACAAGTGCAAAGGTGATGCCAAAATAAATCTGACTGGTACGCTGCAGCGACTTGAACCATAAAAGGACTGCCATAATGACATGTGTTGGCAAAAGCCATAGGCAATTGAGGTTGTGATCTACTGCAGGATGCTCCGATATGAAGTTGAGAAACCAGACGATGCAACCAGTGATTCCTAAGAACAGGAAAAATACGGTGTCAAAAGTATTTGCACTGACTTTGATAGTCTGGTTCAGCCTCTTTCCCTTAGCAATGTTTCGACGGTCTCGGAATTCAAATGCACCAATGATCATGGCCAGCAAGAGTGTGACAGCAAATACTGCAGCAGGTCTGATTGGATCTGGCGCTGCGATAGCTGCTTCGATCTCTGGCCTCATAGTGAGGAGCGTGTCTTGCTCTGAGACAAGTGGCTGGTACCAAGATTGTTCGCCAATCAAAGTAGGAATCTCTGCATGGCTGACGGCTTCAGCAAGGTAGTCAGGCAAAAAGAGTTGCTCTTCGTACAATGTAGGGATGTCAGAACGTCCAGCTACGGCCAGAGCAATGCCAAAATCAAGCCAGTTGTCGGTTCCGGTTCTTTCTTGTACCATTTCACGAAGTGTGATGGCATTGACCCAGGAAGAATCGTATTTGATTGTATTGTCAGTAACTGCTTGGAGAAGTCGATAAGGACGAGTAGAACAGTTATCGAAGAAATAGCTGTATCGGTAAGTGCGATTCTCAGGACGATAGTTAATCAGCAATCGCTGGATCATATTCTGCACTTGAGCAGAATCTAACCGCAACCATTGTTGTGTCATTCCTAGTCCGCGACGGTTATATTCGTTGATGAAATCACTGGTGTAGACAGCTCCAAGTTGGTAATCTGTCTCTCCTTTGACAAAACGATAAACAAAGTTCGGAGTGTTGAACGAGAAGACTCCGTAATGAAAGGTGATGTCCAGATCGTTTTTCTTCAGGTCCTGAATGCGGATGCCAGCATGTCCGAAGCGTTCGTAAGCATCGGGACCAGAACTGCATGTAAGCAAACTGACGCGTACGGAATCGCTGAATGCAATATGCGCACGCGCGGGCGAAAAAATAATAAGCGCGACAAGCGCTATGAGCAAGGAAAAAACCTTTTTTATTTTTTGATTCATAGACCACACAATGACACATCCACGTGCAATATGCGCATGGATGCATCAACGGAATATAGTTTCGAATTGTAAGTAAATGAATTAAGCCTTAGCCTTCTCCATTGACTGCTTACGGAACTCTTTGAGGAGACCGATGATTTCAAGAGCTTCCTTGCGAGCACGAAGACCAGCAGCCTTGTTACCCTTAGTTGCCTGTGCAGTAGCATCAGTATTGAAAGCTGCAGAGATCTCACTGATTTTCTGTACCAATTCTTCCATAGTTGTATATTTTAATGAGTTATGAATTTGCGCGATATTAATACCGAAAGGTGTTTTCGTCGTTGCAAATGTAAATAGAATAATCCGAATAACCACGTTTATAGTTGAGAAAAGTGTCTTTTTTAGATTATTTTTTAACGAATTAGGATTTTTTTATACTTTTTAAGGTATATTGCACAACGTTTTTGCGAAAAAAAAACTACCTTTGCCGCGAAAATATGGCATTGAAAAAGTACAAATGCTTAATTGCCAAAGATATTGAGGATGCTAAATAATCAAATCCTACCGATGCATTACGCCTTAATTGCAGCGGGAGAGGGTAGTCGCTTGAAGGAAGAGGGCGTCGAGGTGCCAAAACCGTTAGTCCGGATTCAGGGATTACCGATGATAGAGAGACTGATTCGTATCTTCATGAACAATGGAGCACGGAGTATTTCGGTGATCTGCAATGAGCAGATGCATGAAGTGCAGGACTTTTTGTTATCTGTCAAAGATAGCGATTTGTTATGTGCTATTGATGAGGAAGGAAAAGCGTATACTTGTCAACTGAATGTGGTTGTAAAAACTACACCAAGTTCAATGCATAGCCTCGCAGAATTGTCGAAAGTAATACCGGAAGGCAAGTTTTGCTTGACGACGGTAGATACGATTTTCTCGGAAAAAGAGTTTTCTAAGTATATTCGTGCTTTTGCTGCGATGGACGAGACTCAGGCAGATGGATTGTTTGCTGTGTCTCCATTTGTCGATGATGAAAAACCTCTTTGGGTGGCTGTCCCTCCCAAAAAAAGTTTTTCGTGCGCGTGTGTGAAGGAAGTCTCAGATTATCGGAAGATCATTGGCTTTTATGATCGCAAGGAGCAGATGCCTTCTGATGTCTATGAGACGGTAAGCGGAGGTATTTATTGTCTCGACACACGTACTGCTTTCCCGGTTTTATTCGACTGTCTTTCACGTGGACAAGGCCGGATGCGAAACTATCAGCGAGCTTTGATTGCTGCTGGATTGAGACTTGATGCTTATGTCTTTCCGAAAATTATGGACATAGACCATGTGTCGGATATAGAAAAAGCGGAATCCTGGCTTCAGTCGACTAATCGAAGGATGCTTGCTATTGCACGAGATTCGGTTTTTTCTCCCAATAATGAGGAAAAAGATAGTGCTATCTTTCATGCAGTTCTTGCTAATCTTCAGCAACGTGGTTGGAGCATAGAAGAGTGTTCGGAGGGAGAATGGCAGAAGAAGGATTTGATTCAGGCTCTTTCTGGGATTGAACAAGTGATTCATATGTCTCGAAGCTCAAAGAGCTTAGAGCTGCTTGAACAAATGAAGATCCCTGTTACAAACAATCCGGAATCTGTAAGAACGGTAGCAAAGAGTCGGACAAAGACTTTTGAACTTCTTCGGCAGTCGGGAGTTTTGGTGCCACGGTTTTGTCATTGTACAACTTTGACTCTGAATTCTTTATTAACTGGTTGTTCGGATCTTGAATTCCCTGTCTGGATTAAAATCATGCGGGAGAACGGTGCAAAACCTACAGATGTCTGTCTCTTGCGGAATTTGCAGGATATACAAGAGTTCGCAGATCAGGTTAATCTTGACCAGATACAGGATGTAGTACTGACAGAACATGTAGATGGGGAGCTTGTCAAATGTTATGTCGTACTTGGCGACAAGGCAGATACGCCAAGATTGTTGCGATGGTTCAGACCACTGGCTTCCGGTTATAGCAAATTTGGGGATGCAGAGCAATATAACAGGCCATTGGATTCTTTGTGTGTAGATGAAGACTCGCTTTCTTCATTGGCCAAGACAATTGGAAATGCAACCGGATTACGGGTCTTTGGATTCGATATGATTGTCCAACCGGATAATTCTTTTGAAGTGATTGATGTCAATGACTGGCCAAGTTTCAGTACGTGTCGAGCAGAAGCAGCTGATGCTATAGCAGCGATGATCGATGACATGAATGAGAAGTTAACAACGAACGAAATAGCGTGACAATAGCAGAAAAGGAGCAATTTCAGGCTTCACTTAAGCATCCTGATGTGGAAGAACCCATTGATTTGTGGTTCTATCGCCCCTGGGGATTTCGTCTGGCTTTGTTAGGCCAGCGATATCATTGGACACCTAATCAGATTACGATTGCCAGTATTTTTTTAGGTGTCGGGTGCGGATTGCTTTGTTATCCTCAGGCTTGGTGGATAAATTTCTTGGCTATCGTTCTGCTTATTTTGGCAGATATTTGCGACAGCGCTGATGGTCAGTTGGCAAGATTGACACGACAGTATAGTTCGTTAGGACGTATTTTGGATGGCGCTGCTGGTGATATTTGGTTTATTACGATCTATTTTGCCATTTTCTTCCGTATATATCCAGAATGGGGTATGTGGGGATTGATGTTAGGCGCTATTGCTGGTTTGAGTCATCGACAGCAAGCAGCTTTGGCAGATTATTATCGACAGATCCATCTTTTGATGGTAAAACTGGCATCTGGATCTGCTCAGACATTGAGCGAGTTTACAACACTTGCTCAGGAACAGCAGAAGATGGATCGTTTGTCTTTACGAAAGCAACCTGTTGAGACTGTCTTTCAGTGGTTTTATTTGGGGTATACTCGCTTTCAAGAGAGTCAGACACCTCGTTGGCAAACGTTAAGACAGTGGTTGAATGATTCGGACCGATTGACGCCTGTGTTCGCAGAGAGTTTTCGTATTCAATCAAGACCTTTGATGCCAATTGCGAATGCATTGACTTTTAATTGTCGTGCAATAACGCTTTTCGTATCTTTAATGATAGGGATGCCATGGCTTTATTGGGTAGCGGAGATTACGATATTCAACGGCTTGTACTATTATATGAACCGTCGACATGAAAGGATCTGTCGTGAAATTATGCGTTAAGATATTGCTGTTTGTTTGCTGTTTTGCCCTTTTAGGGTGGATGGTAATCAAAACGGGTCCGATGCGATTGTGGCAGACTCTTATGGATATGCCAGGATGTATTGTCGGGTGTGTCTTAATCTGGGGTATTGGATATTTGCTCAATGCGATGTCATTCAGACAAGTCTTGTTGCCTATGAGCAATGCAAATGGACTGAATCATTGTTCTATGACATGGTGGCAGATCATTAGAGTGACAATTTCTGGTTATGCACTCAATTACATTACTCCTTTTGGCCTGTTAGGCGGAGAGCCGTATCGTGTATTAGCGTTGAGGCCGACATTAGGAGCAGAAAAGGCCACACAGAGTGTCGTGCTATATTCGATGATGCATATGGCATCTCATTTCTGCCTTTGGTTATTGAGTATTGTGTGGGCAGTAATCACCTTACAGGAGATTGTGTCAGATCATTATGTGGGGGTAGCTATAACGATTGCTGTCGTTACGGTTTTATTGAGACTGTTCTGGTATCTCTATCGTCATGGGATCATGTTGCGATTTATGCAACGCTGGGTGAACTGGCCTCTTTTGAATCCGAATATCCTGCCGGCTGGTAATTTTGTCAAAGCTTTGGGATATGAATTATTAAGCCGTCTTGTCAATGTGCTGGAGTATTGGCTTATTATGCAAGTATTAGGATTTGATACTTTCGGGTATGGAGAAGCTTTGCTTGTAGTAGCATTCAGTTCACTGTTTGCCAATATATTCTTCTTCTCGCCATTACAGATGGGGACACGAGAAGGTGGAATCTTTCTGGCATTACAGTATTTGGTGCCATCCCTCGGTCTAACAGACTCTGGTGCTTCTTTGTTAGCAGTAGCTGTGACATTAAGTTTTGCTACTCGTCTTCGTGAGTTCATCTGGATTGCAATCGGTCTATGCATGATGCGAATGAGAAGTACTATCGAAAAAGACAATTTGTAAAAAAAGATATAATGAAAGGTTTAATTTTGGATTACGGTGCTACTATTGACAGCAATGGTAAGCATTGGTCGGAAGTGCTATGGGAAGGCTATTGCCAGGTCTCATTGCCGATAACAAAGGCGCAGTTCCGTGAAGCATACATCTATGCAGAGCGATATGTGTCTTTCAATCCAGTTGTTCAGCCAACATACAATTTCTTCGAATTGATGCAGACCCGTGTCGGTATCCAGATGGATTATCTGATACAGGAGGAACAGCTGAATGAAGAGATCCTGCAGACCACTTTGCGCTTGATCAGTGATGGAGAAGTCCCTATTGTCGATAATGTTCATGATCTGGCTCAGCATTTTGTCGATATTATTGCAGGCTATTGTTATGATTATGCACGTCGATGCACCCTGGATGCCATTCCATATATTGAAAAGCTTTCAGAGAAGTACGATCTGGCTCTGGTAAGTAATTTCTATGGTAATCTGTCTGCTGTCTTGCAGGACTTCGGATTGGGCCGTTGTTTCCGTATTGTTATTGATTCGGCAGAAGTTGGAGTTCGTAAGCCTGATCCTGAAATCTTCCAATTGGCCATTGATAAGCTGAAGTTGGAGCCAGAGGAGATTACAGTGATTGGAGATAGTTATCGAAAAGATATCTTGCCAGCTCTTGAACTTGGTTGTAAAGCGATCTGGATCAAAGGAACATCCTGGAATAAAGCTGATGACGAGATCGATTATGAACCAAGTGCATCAAGCATTATGCAACTCTACGATATGTTGCAGTAATACTCAGGTTTGAGTATTTTTATCAACTTGCGGATTTTTGCCACCTAGTTGCAAAGAATATATGTGTATCTTTGCAGTGCAAAAATCATTATTGATATGACATTACGGGAACTTAAAATAGGAAAGAGCGCTATTGTCACCTCTGTCGGGGGCGATGGTGCTCTGCGTCAACATTTCCTTGATATGGGTCTTATCCCTGGCACAAAAGTCACATTGATGAAGTATGCGCCTATGGGAGATCCAATGCAGCTAAAGCTCCATGACTATCTTTTGATGTTGCGTCTGGATGATGCAGCGCAGATTGACATATCTCTGGATGTTCCTACTCCTCAACCTCAGCCAGAAATCAGAGATAGGATTGAGCATCCGGGTTTAGGTGAAGGAGGCCGATATCATGAGGAGGAGCAGAAGCGTAAGTCTCAGTTGCACTTGGAACAACATAAGTCACAAGAGACACGTTCTCAGCAACAATTGACTTTTGCGCTTGTCGGTAACCAGAATTGTGGAAAGACGACGTTGTTCAATCAGTTGACAGGTAGCAATCAGCACGTCGGAAATTTCCCAGGTGTCACTGTCGATAGAAAATCTGGTCCGATCAGAGGTCATTCAGATACAGAAGTAACGGACCTGCCAGGAATCTATAGTCTTTCGCCTTATTCTGCGGAGGAAATCGTATCACGTCAGTTCATTCTTGAAGAGAAGCCGTCTGCTATCATCAATATTGTTGATGCGACAAATATCGAGCGTAATCTGTATCTGTCCATGCAACTTATGGAATTGGGTGTTCCGATGGTCCTGGCATTGAATATGATGGATGAACTGACTCATAATGGTGGTACAATCCTCATTAATGAGATGGAACAGGCGCTCGGAATTCCTGTCGTACCTATCTCTGCGGCCAAAAATGAGGGCGTCAATGAGTTGGTGCAGCATGCAATTCATATTGCGCAATATCATGAGGTCCCACAAAGACAGGACTTCTGCGATGCTCACGAACATGGTGGAGCAATGCATCGTTGTTTGCATGCAGTCATGCATATGATTGAGGATCATGCACAGGCAGCTCAGATCCCGGTGCGATTCGCTGCAAGCAAGGTCATTGAGGGAGATCAGCGGATTATTGAGAAACTTCAGCTGGCAGAGAATGAGAAGCAATTAGTGGGTCATATCCTGCGACAGCTTGAAGAAGAACGTGGCTTAGATCCTGCAGCTGCTGTAGCAGATATGCGCTATGGTTTTATCATGCAACTCTGTCGTAAATGTGTGGTGAAACCACGAAGAAGTCGAGAGCAGCGCAGGTCGGAAATTTATGATAGAATTTTGACGGGTCGTTTTACTGCTTTGCCTTCGTTCCTCGTCATTATGGGCCTTATATTCTGGTTGACATTTAATGTCATCGGTGATTGGCTGCAAAGATGGCTTGAATCTGCCATTGAATATGGGGCTGAGGCGCTTGGAGAACTATTGGTGTCTTTGCAAGTCAATGATGTCGTTCATTCTTTGGTAATCGATGGAATATGTGCTGGCATTGGATCTGTCTTAAGTTTCCTTCCGATTATTATCATCCTCTTTTTCTTCTTGTCTATGCTTGAGGATTCTGGCTATATGGCCCGTATCGCATTTGTCATGGATAAACTATTACGCCGTATAGGATTGTCTGGACGAAGTATTGTTCCAATGCTCATCGGATTCGGATGTTCTGTGCCAGCAGTGATGTCAACACGAACATTGCCATCAGAACGAGACCGCCGACTCACGATTATGCTGACACCTTTTATGTCGTGCACAGCTAAGTTGCCGATCTATGCATTCTTCTGCGCTGCTTTCTTTCCTCATCAAGGCGGATGGATCATGTTCTCATTATATATAATAGGTATAATGACTGGAGTTTTGCTAGCTTTGCTATTTAAGAATTCTCTTTTCAAAGGTGAAGCTGTTCCATTCGTTATGGAGTTACCTTGTTATCGTATGCCAGGTGCTAGAAATGTATTGATGCTTTTATGGGATAAGGCAAAGGATTTCTTACAGCGTGCTTTTACGGTTATTTTTGTAGCATCCATTGTGATCTGGTTCCTTCAGCATTTCAATTTCCGCCTTGCTCCGGTAGATGACGCCTCTGAATCGATCCTTGCCATTACTTCTGGATTCTTGGCTCCAGTATTCCGTCCATTAGGATTTGGTGAATGGCAATGGGTAACAGCCTTGGTGAGTGGATTCATGGCAAAGGAAAGTGTCGTGAGTACGCTTTCTGTTTTGATTCCAGATCAAAACACATTGTTTGCCATGTTGACTCCTACGACATGCTATGTGTTGTTAGTCTTTTGTCTTTTATATACGCCTTGTGTCGCAGCCATTACTTCCATTCGCCGTGAACTCGGCAGTGTATGGGCGTATAGAATCGTTATCTTCCAATGTCTTATAGCATGGATTTGTGCATTCGTGGTTAAATTGATTTGTGACCTGTTTCTTTGAACTCAAATGTGATTTATAGTATCATTAACAAATAGATCAGTATGAAACATCACCTTCTCGTTCTAGTTTGGGGTGAGGCTCCTGATGCAGAAGCCGTCGTTTTTTGCAGAACTATGGATGTCACTTATCAGATTTCTCGTCAGTTCTCGAGCTATAGTAATGCAGACACCAAGCTTTCAGTTTCTAGTGTAGAATTCTTGGGAAATAATGAAAATAGTAGTGTCCGTGCAACCTAAGATAATAAGCTTCGCATTAAGATCTTTAAGGATTCGGGTGCAGGATATGCGAACATAGATATCATATATCTTAATGATGAGGGAGATTATAAAATCTATGATGAAATAGAACGTGTCAAGGTAACGGTCTTTTCTCAGAATGAAAAAGGAAAAGTGTCTCGTCGATATCTTAAGAATGACACATTTAAGGAGGATCGTGTAGATGCACATTATAAAGTGTTTCACGTAATGGTTCCAGACGTAAAAGCAGGAGATATCATTGAGTATCAGTATTCAATTTCAAGTACCCGTGTAGCTTTCCTTTATGATTGCTCGTTCCAGGAAGAAATTCCTGTCCTATATGCAAAGTGTGATATGAATATCCCAGCATTTATCCAGTTTGATATGAAGGTGCCTATTCATCCATTTATTAAGTCAAAGGTTGAGCGTGGTAGTATCAATGGAGAACAGGGACTTGGAGATATGCAGGCACCAAAGAGTTATCCAAGTAATCATTATGTGATCGAAGGTCATGATATATTGCCAAAGGATCTCGATCTTCAGCGTAATAATCCAGATGTTGAGGCTGCAAAAGTATCTTCTGCTCCAGGAAAAGTTATGTATACTATAGCAACAATTAAGTCTGCAGCAACGAGACCCGCTCCTCTGCCAGAAGGAAAAAATCACATCATGATTAATGTTAAATGAACTAATTGTAATTTTGTACAATAAGTAATATGAATATTGCGACAATTATAATCCTCGTCCTTATAGCTGCAGGAGTCTTTGCTGCGGCAAAAAAAGTCTGGAGACAGAAAAAAGACGGATGTGACGGGTGTACTCGTAATTGTTGCTATAGGCGATAAAACAAAACAAAGGCCGTCGTCGCGACGTCCTTTGTTCACATTACCTTAAATCTAATACCATGAAAAACACGCTGCAAAGATAGAGGTTTTGTGTGAATCGTGCAAACGTTTGTCTTGTTTTTGTATTCAAATATATGCAAAACGCCCCAAATCGGGGCGTTTTGTTATTTGTAGTTTTCAAAATAGACAATTAATATTTGCCCAAATTGTACAATAACTATTATGAAATGGCTTTACACTTATCTTGTAACCATACACAAAGTTCTGGATTGAGATCCGCTTTTAGTTCGTCAAAAACCCATTTGTTGTAGTTGTTAATCCAACAGATTTCCTCATCGTTGAGTATAGAACGATCAAGACACGATGTGTCAAGATAGCATAGAGTCAGCGTCTCAAAACAAAGGAAATCTCCTTGCTCATTCTGGTCGCATGGAGTTGCATCTGGAACGTCAGTTTCTAGTTGTAATGGTCGAACCAGAATGCAATTTTCATGGCGGATTCCGTATTTCCCACCTAAATAGATCGCTGGTTCATTACTGATGATCATGCCAGGGAGAAGCGCTTGTGGATTATGCTCCATACGAACACTCATAGGTCCTTCATGACATCCTAAGAAATGTCCGACTCCATGACCCGTACCATGTCTGTATGTCTTAGCATCTTTCCAGAGATCCATTCTGGCTAAAGCATCAATCTGATCTCCTCGTGTTCCTACTGGGAAAGCACATGATGCTAATCTTATGTGACCTTTTAAGACAAGAGTATAATCTCGCTTCATTTCATCACTGACCTTGCCGATACCGATGGTTCGTGTCATGTCGGTGGTGCCGTCAAGGAACTGACATCCTGCATCAATCAGCAGAAGTCCATCTCCACTGATAGGAGTGTCGTTTTCCTCGCTTGGTTCATAATGTGGCATGGCTGCATGTTCGTTCCATCCAACAATTACAGGGAATGATTCGCTATGGTAGAGTGGTTGGAGACCATGAAAATACTCAAGTTTGTGAACACATTCCATCTCTGTGACAGTGCGGTGCTCCATTTCTTTTTCAAGCCAATAATAAAACTGGGTCAGAGCGATGCCATCTTTATGCATTGCTGATCGGAATCCTGCTGCTTCCGTTTCATTCTTGATGGATTTAAGCAGTTGGATCGGATTATTCTCAATGAGAGTTATTGCCTGCTCGTCAGTTTTGCATTGCTGATAATAGTACGAGATTCCTTTAGTACAGATGATTTCTCCATCCTCATAGGGGAGAATGTCTATATTGAGTCCTTTAAGATAATCTTTTATTTCTGGAGTCAGTTTTTCTTGATTAACAAACAACCGTCCACCATCGGAAGTAATGAGCAGGTAAGCAACGAATACCGGAGTGCATAGTATGTCGGATCCTCTTAAATTAAGAGCCCAAGCAATCTCATCTAGGGCGGAGATAAAAAGTCCTTGCTCATTTTCTATATGGCAGATCTGGCGGATTCGTTCCAGTCGGTCTTTTGTAGATTCTCCAGCGTATTCTTCAGGGTATATCTCAATCGGATTTAGCGGTAATGACGGTCTGTCCAGCCAAAGGGGAGTGATGAGATCTATGTCGAGAGATACGAATTTGGACGCGCTTCCAAAAAGAACGCGACAATCTCCTGCTACAACGATCGATTCTTTTTTCTTTATTTGGGCAGAAAGCCATTCGTCTGTCGTTGGGACTCCAGGTACTTTCATCTTCATTAGTGAGATGTCGCTACCTTGTAGCTGTGCGGCTCCGCTGATAAAGAAACGAGAATCTGTCCATAATAACGCTTCGTCTTGTGTTATTATGAGTGTAGCAACTTCTCCTTTGAATCCGCAGATCCATCGGATAATCTGCCAGTGATCAGGAAGATACTCTGTCTGATGTGGATCAGAATTCTCAATTATATAAATGTCTATATTTTTCTCTTTCATCGCATTGCGCAAGAGAGAAAGTCTCTGGATTGTGGAATTCATGAGTTATTTGTTTTTTTAAGCATGTCTGGTTAGCAATTTCGGTGCAAAAATATGGAAAAATATTGGTAAAAACAATAATTCAATTCTTTATCAATGGTTTTTTATTGAAAAATTTGGTTGTACAATAAAAAATGTATAACTTTGCACCCGCTTATCAAGGTGGTAAGCACCCGATGTGCTCAAGGCCATTAGAAATGGAGATGTAAAAAAGGGGGCCGGGCTATTCGGATCATTAAATAAACCCGTACATTATGATTATTGTACCAGTTAAGGAAGGCGAGAACATTGAAAAGTGCCTGAAGAAGTTCAAGCGCAAGTTCGAGAAGACCGGTGTCATCAAAGAGCTCCGTCGTCGTCAGCAGTTCGATGCTCCATCACAGGTTAAGCGTGTGAAGATGGAACGTGCTATCTATGTTCAGCACCTTCAGGAGGCAGCAGCTGAGTAATCAGTTTCCTGACTTCGGGTGGTAGACACCCAACAACGACCTAAGGGATTGGAAGCAATGAGCCTCCAGTCCCTTTCTTGTCTTTTAATCTTATATAGTGAAAACATGCTTAGTAAAACACAATCTGTTAGTTTAGTTTCTAGTCCTAAGTCAAAGAAGAAAAACCGTATCATTAATGTGGAAGAGTTCTTCCGTATGATGATACGAAATTGGAAATGGTTCTTACTTTGTATCTGTTTGTCGGTTGGCGCTGCATATATGTATCTGCGTTCGCTCCAGCCTGTGTATGAACGTGTCTCAGACCTTGAGATCAAAACTTTGCAGACTTTGACAGAGGAGGATTCTTCTTTCCTTAATTCATTGACGAAAAAACAGAACAAGGCGGAGATGACGGACGAATTGTACGTGTTCCGTTCTCTGAAATTAGCACGTGAGGTGGCAGAACGCCTTCGTCTCGATGTCTTATATTATCATAAAGGAGCTATCAATAAGCGTTATCTCTATGATGAGCGTCCGTTCATTATGCATTTTAATGATCCATACACTCAGGATATACGGTTGTGTATTCGTCCGACTTCTGCACAGACTTTCTTGATCTTGTCAGTAGAACGAAATGGCGAGATACGTAATCTGCCAAGCGATGTTCCTCCTTATTTCTTCGGATCGCCACTTAAAGTGCCAGGTTTTGAAGAAGAGGTTGAACTTACAGTCGATAGTAAGAATTATGCAGCCTTGATGTCTTCTCTTGAAGAGGATGTCATTGTGGAGCGTGTTTCGATCGAAGCAGCGGCAGAGCGATGCCAGACCATGATTTCTGCAGAACCTCAAACCAATTCTGTAGTCAGAATCTCTTGCCGTGCAGGTGCTGTTTCTGAAGCTGACGACATTCTTAAGTGTGTTGCTACAGCTTATAATACGTTGTCCATGCAGGAAAAACTCTCAGTTATTGATAAGTCTGCCAAGTTTATTGAAGAACGTATTGAGGAGGCTGCCGGCGGTGATTCGTTGGTTATGGCAGGTAATACATTGTCCATCGATCAGGGTTATAAGAAAGAATATGTTCAGTATCTTTTGCGTCGTCGAGAGGAACTTATGTTACAAAAGACGATTGTAGGAGCTGAGACGCGTGTCATTGAAGACCCTATGGGCAATATAAATCCTGTGGCTCCTGTTCCGAATAAAGAGTATATTCGCTTCCTTGCAATGGGAATCTTCCTTCCATTTGTTGTGATGCTGATTATTGCACTCTCAACGAAAAAGGTTAGAGGACGTAAGGACATTGAGGAGTCGCTCAGTATACCTTTGATAGGAATCTTACCGAAGAATCGTATTGATACGGTTTCTCGTAAGTGGTACGAACGTTTTACTCGTACAAAGGATGAACTTAGGGCAAGTTCTGTAGCTAATAGAGAGTTGCTGATTTCCGCTGATACTGATAGCAAGACAGCAGATGCATTCCATATACTGCGATCAAATCTTTCTTATTTGAACTTGGATGGAACTACTTCTCTTCAGGTTATGATGTTCTCGTCGTTGACACCGTATTCGGGGAAATGCTTTGCGTCCGTTAATGTAGCATCTATCCTTGCAGATGAGAAAGATGCTCGTTGTTTGTGGATTGACATGGACATCAATAGTGATCATCAGTGTCTTAGCTTGTTGCGTGAGATGGATAGACACTCTGAAATGCCAGGCTTGACTTCATTCCTTTCTGGTAAAGAAGAGTTGGAGCATTGCATCTATCCAAGTGCAAATAATAAGTCTCTTGATATTATGTTGTCAGGTCCTGTTCCTCCTAATCCTATCCAGTTATTGATGGGAGAGCGTCTGGATACCCTTATCGAATCGTTGCGAAAGACCTATAAATACATTATTATTAATAGTAGTGCTTCAAATGATTTGGCAGAGACTGCTATCTGTAGCCGCTTCGTTGATCTGACTTCAATTGTCGTTCGCGTCGATCGTACAAGTGTTTCTCAACTCGATGACATTGAGAAGATCTGTCTTACGCAGCGTTTCAAGAATGCATGTTGTGTCCTTACGGGTGCAGAACAGGATCGTAACCGGTTATTCTATGGTTATAAGACTGGAGAAGGATATGATATAGCATAGTGTTATAAGCTGAAAATGTTATATAAATCATAAAATGCAATTAAGAAAACCACTTTATTAGTAAAAATATGTAAATTAGCAATTGCAATTTGTTAAATAATGTTCATTATGCGCCGTTTGTCTTAAGAAATGTATGACAAACGGCGCTATTGTCAAAAATAATGAGTAAATTTGCAGCCTGAAATTAGTGTTTAGACGTAAAAGTTAATGAAAGAAGTATCTGTTAACCCCGATTTTTTATTTGAGGTAAGTTGGGAGGTATGTAATAAGGTTGGCGGTATTTATGCCGTTCTCTCTACTAAGGCTGCTACACTTAAAAAGCAATTTGGCGACAATCTTGTTTTTGTTGGACCAGACCTCTGGGAAGAGCAGGAATCTCCATTCTTCGATTCTACTTCTGCATCGGCAGATCTTCAGCAGTGGGCTCAGAAGGCCGTGGCTGAGGGTCTTAAGGTTCGCGTTGGTCGCTGGAAGGTGCCAGGAGAACCTCAGGTTGTGCTAGTAGATTTCCGTCCTTTCTATAGCTGCAAGAATGCATTCTTTGGCCAGATGTGGGAATGGTACGGTGTCAATTCGATTGCTGCATACGGAGATTATGACGAAGGTTGTACTTTCGCACACGCATCTGCAGTAGTTATTGAGAGCCTTTTCAAGCATGTATGCCCATTGCGTAGCCATGCTATTGCTCACTTCAATGAATGGACCACCGGTATGGGTGTCCTTTATTTGAAGCATCAGGTTCCAGCCATTGCTACTGTATTCACCACACATGCCACTTGTGTCGGTCGCAGTATCTGCGGCAACAACAAGCCTCTTTACGACTATCTGAAGGGCTATTTTGGCGATCAGATGGCCGATGAATTAAATATGACCAGTAAGCACTCGGTTGAGAAGTCTGCAGCACTTGCAGCCGATTGTTTTACGACCGTGAGTGATATCACCGCTGCAGAGTGTACTCAGTTGCTCGAACGAGAACCAGTTGTTACACCTAATGGTTTCGAAGGCGATTTCGTTCCAAAGGGTACTGCATTCAGCCGTGAGCGTCGTGTCAGCCGTCAGGCTTTCTCAAAGATTGTTGAGAGCCTCACCGGTAAGGCTCCTGCTGATAATGCACTCTTTATTGGAACTGCAGGACGTTGTGAGTTTAAGAACAAGGGTCTCGATGTCTTCCTTGATGCTATGAGCCGTCTGCGCGAGCAGAATATTGATCGTGAGATCGTGGCATTCATCATGGTGCCAGGTTGGGTCGCAGAACCACGTGCAGATGTCTTGGCTCGTTATCAGGGTACTGAGACCATCGATGGCGGTTTGAGCGATGCAGTATTCACACACGCTGTACATAATTATTTTGAGGATGTAATTCTTAACCGCATCCATCAGCTTGGTTTCAACAATGCTGCTGATGACAAGGTGAAGGTGGTTTACATTCCATGCTATTTGAATGGCGATGACGGTTTGCTCAATCGTAGCTATTACATGATGTTGGCAGGACTTGACCTCAGTATCTATCCTAGCTACTACGAGCCATGGGGTTATACTCCAATGGAGTCTTGCGCTTTCGGTGTGCCAACCATTACCACCAGCCTCTCTGGCTTCGGTATGTGGTGCCAGAGCCTCGGCAAGGATAATGACATTCTCGATGCTGTAGCTGTTGTCCCTCGTGGTGATAGCAACTACGACGAGGTGGTAACTTCTATTGCAAATCTTGTTAAGCGTTTTGCAGAAGTTCCTCAGGTTGAGGTTAAGGCTATCCGTCAGGAGGCTCGCCGCCTTTCAACTCGTGCCGGTTGGCACAACTTTATCAAGTATTATAATAAAGCTTACGAGCAGGCTTTGGCAAAGGCCATCGCCCGCACAGGCTATTGAGATATAGATAGTTTTATTTACTCATTTTAAATATTTATATTATGAAAGTTCAGGTTTGTAATACCAACGCCCCTGTTTGGCGTGATATTACCGTAAAGTCAAACCTTCCTGCTGAGCTCGAGGGCTTGTTCACCGTAGCACGCAACCTCTGGTGGTCTTGGGATACCAACGCCCGTGAGCTCTGGCGTCAGCTCGATATCGAGCTCTGGCGTTCTACTGGCCACAACCCAGTAGCTATGCTCGAGAATATGTCTCTTGACAAGCTCAATGCTGTTGTCTCTGACAAGAAGCTTATGAAGCAGGTTAATGACGTTGTTACTCGTTTCAACGCATACATGGCTGAGCCAGTTGACACCAAGCGTGCTTCTGTAGCTTACTTCTGTATGGAGTACGGTCTCACCGCTTGTTTGAAGATCTACTCTGGTGGTCTCGGTATTCTCGCTGGTGACTATGTAAAGGAGGCTTCTGACTCTAACGTTAATTTCTGTGCAGTAGGTTTCCTCTATCGTTATGGTTACTTCACACAGACTCTCTCTGCTGATGGCAGCCAGGAGGCTAACTACGAGGCTCAGAACTTCAACCAGCTCCCTATTGAGCCAGTGAAGGCTGAGGATGGTTCACAGCTCGTTCTCGAGGTTCCTTACCATGATGGTATCATCGTTGCTGCTAAGGTATGGCAGGTTAACGTAGGTCGTGTTAAGCTCTATCTCCTCGATACTGACTTCGATCGCAACTCTGAGTACGATCGTTCTATCACCCATCAGCTCTATGGTGGTGACTGGGAGAACCGTATCAAGCAGGAGTATCTCCTCGGTATCGGTGGCGTAATGTTGCTCGACAAGCTCGGCATCAAGAAGGACGTTTACCATGCTAATGAGGGTCACGCTGCATTGATGAATGCACAGCGTATGTCTGATCTCATCGCTCGCGAGGGCTTGAAGTTCGGTGAGGCTCTTGAGGTTGTTCGCTCAAGCTCTCTCTATACTTGCCACACTCCAGTACCTGCAGGTCACGACTACTTCGAGGAGGGTCTCTTCTACAAGTATATGAGCCACTTTGCTGGCAAGCTCGGCATCAGCTGGGATGACTTCATGAACATGGGTCGTGAGACTCCAGGCGAGGGCAAGTTCTCTATGTCTGTATTTGCACTCAACACCTGCCAGGAGGCTAACGGTGTATCTTGGCTCCACGGTGCAGTATCACGTAACATGTTCCAGCCAGTTTGGAAGGGTTATTCTCCAGACGAGCTCCATGTTAGCTACGTTACCAATGGTGTTCACCACCCATCATGGGCAGCTTCTGAGTGGAAGGCCTTCTACACCAAGCTCTTCGGTGAGGGTTACTATGCTAACCAGACCTCAGAGGATATGTGGAAGAAGATCTACGAGGCTGACAACGAAGAGATCTGGAAGATCCGTAAGGGCCTTAAGGCTAAGCTCTTCGCCTTCATCAAGGAGGAGGTTGCTGCTAACCTTCGTAAGAAGCAGGAGAACCCAGCTAAGATCCTTCAGGCTGTTAACGCTCTCAACCCAGATGCTTTGACCATCGGTTTCGCTCGTCGTTTCGCTACTTACAAGCGTGCACACTTGCTCTTCACCGACCTTGATCGTCTTGCTAAGATCGTTAACAACCCAGAGCGTCCAGTACAGTTCATCTTCGCTGGTAAGGCTCACCCAGCTGACGGCGGTGGCCAGGGCCTCATCCGTCGCATCGTTGAGATCTCACGTATGCCACAGTTCATCGGCAAGGTTATCTTCGTTGAGAACTATGATATGGATGTTGCTAAGCGTCTCGTTTCTGGTGTTGATATCTGGATGAATAGTCCAACTCGTCCACTCGAGGCACCAGGTACCTCAGGCGAGAAGGCTATCCAGAATGGTGTCCTCAACCTTTCAGTCCTTGACGGCTGGTGGTACGAGGGTTACAAAGAGGGTGCAGGTTGGGCTCTTACCGACAAGCGTACCTTCCAGAACCAGGCTCTTCAGGATCAGCTCGACGCTGAGACCATCTACAACATGCTCGAGACCGAGATCGTTCCTCTTTACTTCAACAAGAACCGCAAGGGCTACTCTTCAGAGTGGGTTGAGGCTATCAAGGACTGTCTCGCTAAGATTACTCCAAACTTCACTATGAAGCGTCAGCTCGATGACTACTATGATCGCTTCTATCAGAAGGAGGGTGTACGTGGCGCTCAGATGGCAGCTAACAACTTCGCTATGGCTAAGGAGATCGCTGCTTGGAAGGAGAACGTCGCTGAGAACTGGGATTCTGTTGAGATCAAGGAGGTAAATCTCCCTAACGAGTCAATCAACCAGGGTCTTGCAGTAGGTGAGAGCTATCAGGCAACTGTTACTATCGATGGTAAGGCTATCGCAGCAGACCTTGGCCTCGACCTCGTTGTTACAAAGGCTGGCGACGGTGCACAGCACGTTTACAAGACCATGGAGATGGAGGTTATCAAGCGTGAGGGCAGCCTCGTTACCTTCGCTGTTAACTATCCTGTTAAGTACAGCGGTGCATATCAGTTCGGTTTCCGTCTCTTCCCAAAGAACGAGAAGCTTCCACACCGTATGGACTTCGCTTACACCAAGTGGTTCTAATCAAAACCCGATATATGAAAAAAGGCGTCTCTTATTTAGAGGCGCCTTTTTTTTGTTACTTAATATCGGATGATAAATGAATAGTGGTATGGCTGATTGCCTGGAAGTGTGTATTCTGGGAGTGTGCGACCTCCCCATGTGTCCTTTCCTCCGACACCATGAATGCCAAGATCAATGTTGACATTGATGAATTCTCCTCGTTTCAGTTCGTTCGGATGGCCTACGTTCAGATCTTCCTCTCCATAATCCCAGACATGAAAACAGAGAGGCTGCTGGCCTTCGACGGTCAGCGTGGTAGCTCCGTCACTCAGTGAGAACCATCGGACATCACAACGGTTGGCATTGTCCTGTGGTCGGACATAATCATAGCCGAAATCCTGAACAGACATCTTATATTGCCCAATCAATTGTGAGTGTTTTCTGTCAGGATAGTTCTCCCATGGACCTCGGCCATACCATTCTACTTGCTGGTAGTCAGCTGGCATACGCATGCGCATACCAAACTTCGGAATCAGAGGAATGTCTTCCTTCAAAGGCTTATAGTCTGCTTCGACTTGTATCTGTCCATACCAGTTGAATCGGTAGACAAGAGTGTATTCTGCACCGACAGGAAGTTCAAAAACATAGGTCAGCGTAGAGATTCCGTTAGCCGATTTCTGCTTGACAGATCTCAATCTGCGTTTTTCTCCTGCTTTCTCCCATGCAGCCACACGTGTCGCAAAGCCCGCTTTCGACTGGTTGTCATTCTCTACCTTCCAGAAATAGGGTTCGAGAGGTGCGGTCAATAAATCTTTGTCTCCGACATTGATCTGGGTAAGAGCACCATTCATATCTAAAAGCAGATATCCCGCCTCTGTCAGGATCTTAATGGTATCGTCTTCTCCGCGGACTCTTGCCGATTTTACCTCATCGGCTTTCAGCGTCGGATATTTATAGGAGCCTGTGACAAACTGATCTTTAGCCACGATATCACCTTTCTTCCCCCAGAGATTATCCTCTTTGAGTTTCGCATAGATGTTGATCAGCGTCTCACCATTCATCTCTTGACGGATTTCCTCATAATCATAGTCTTCGACAGACACAAAAGGATCCATACTTCGCTTTGAGATCACACCATCCTCGTATGAGAACCAGATAGGTTGATATACCTGCTGTACCTCATAGAAATGAGGATTCGGAGTTCTGTCAGGAGCAATGAGGCCGTTGCAGCAGAAGTTTGCGTCGTTCGGTTTGTCTCCGAAATCGCCACCATAGAGCCAATAGGGTTTCTGGTCAGGATAAAGAATCTTGCTCGAGATTCCTTGATCAACCCAATCCCAGATAGCTGCGCCACAGATGGTAGAGTCAGCGTAGATCACGTCCCAGTATTCTTTGAGGTTGCCTACGGAGTTGCCCATGGCATGTGCATATTCTCGCATGATGAATGGCATCTTGGTTTCTTGCTTTGCGCGGTCACACAGTTCCTCAGGATAGAGATAGCTGTCGTCATGAATCGTTGTATGGCGGAGATCAGGTGCGTCATAGAAAACAGGACGAGAGGCGTCAAGACGCTCGATGGTTTCGCGCATGGCAAGGAGGTTCGGACCGACTCCACCTTCATTGCCTAGAGACCATAGGCAAATACTTGGATGGTTGATGTCACGTTTTACCAGTGCTTGTGCACGATCTACATGAGCCTCTTTCCAATCTGGCTGATT
>JAZUIL010000014.1:0-5064 GCA_045642245.1 Bacteroidales bacterium | reverse complement strand
TGCTACTTCTCTAAGGTCAATAACTGCACATATAGCGCCATCAGATGAGAGTGTAAGTATATAATCTTTTTGTTTCATTGTTTAATTAATTAGTTATAGTTTAATTTGTCCGGACATGAGTTTGGGAAGGAGGGTGTCGCGAATAGTAGCCAGTTTTGCAGATTCGGAGCCACAATTTTGAATTTGTGTATGTATGTGCTCAATTACAGCTTCAAATCTATTAAGACAAGATCGTTCTGGCAATATTAACGGTTCTCTTGTTGTAAAATCTTTAATACTAAAGTTCTTAATTCCTGAGGTTCCGTTCTCATAACCAAACATTACTTTCTTGTCATATTTATATTTCCATGAGTAATACAAATATGAGCTATATCCATTACTAGGTCTTACTAAGCGGCAGAAATTAGTACACACTATATCACCGTTATACTTGTCAATAAGTAACTGTGATACAGGACAGACTCTACCTGTAGAAACTGTAGGAGTACCACCAGATATTTCTACTAAAACATCCTTATCTTCAAAGTGCTTAGTTTGGTAGTTTTTTTCAAGAATATAACGCTCTGGAGTCTTTCCTCGCAGTCCCATTTTTACATCCTGAAAATCACATCCACGAATACAAGCTACTTTATGAGTATAATTTCCCTCTTCGTTTTCTTTACCCCAGTCGCCAGATATTGTTTCTTGAATAATATCGTTATAGGTTCCCACTCTCCACCCCTCAGGAATCATTCCGAGCTCAGACTCTACGAATTTTCCATCTTTGAATGGAGCAAAGTCAATGAACCAATGCTTGAAGAGCGCCTGTGCTTGTGCCTCTAAGTTCTCACAGATACGACGATTAACGGCGATTTTATCGTCGAGGGCGGAAAGAATGGAGGCGATGCGGCGCTGTTCTGATATAGAAGGAAGATTAATCTCAAAATCTTCAATCATTTTCTTTGTTAGTGCATTTCGCGTAGCTCCAGCACTAGCTAAAGTCAATAAGATTTTTTTTGACTTAATCAAAGAATAAAGAACATAGTTATTATCTGCTTTCGTTCTATCAACACGAATAATGGCTACATGCTGATTCACACGGGCTGGTAATATATGATTTGGAACAATACATACTCGTGCCACAGAATCACCTGTAATGTTGAGCAAAATATCGCCTTCAAGTATTTCTACATTTTGCAATTTTCTTGCCTGTTCATCGTTGATAAAAGCAAGTCCATCTTCTGTAAAAGAAAGATCTAAAACATTTTGACTTCGTATTAAAGAGATACCTTCTGTCAAATACGCAGATTTACCGCCTGATGGAGTAGCCCCGCTGCCGATTTTCAAACAAATATCGCCTAGTTTAGTCATACCCCCATCTCCTTTCTCATCATCTGGTTATACAATCCCATTCCCATCACCGTCAGCAGAGTCTTCTGGAGAGGGTGGCGAGGTGATATATTAGCAGTAGTATTGATAATTAAGCCACACATAAATTGACAAATAATATCAATTATCATAATATTTTCATCAAAAGCAGAGAAAAATTTGGAAGATTCAAATATAATCCCTACTTTTGCAGCAGAAAATTAGTCGTAACACAAGCAGTGATGTAAATAGCGAAGCCCCTATGTGCTCGCATCCTTCTTAAGTGAAATCTGCGTTACGCTTTTCTTAGGGCGAAATAGCATCTCATTTCTTGTGAGGTGCTTTTTTCTTTCCCTGTTTTTCTCTGCTCAAACTTGGATCAATCAAAGGTTGCCCTGCTGGAGGAACCGAGATTCCGTATTGCACCTTTTCATGAGACTTAAACCTTACACCGATGGTTACTTTTACAGTTCCAAGATCTTCTGAATGATACTTCATTATCAGCATGTCCTGAAACGGCTTTTGGTTCTTGTTATCTGCTTTTGGCTTAGAAATCCCAATTTTAACAGCATTGCGAATAGCTTCTTCAAAATGGAACACAGCCTTTGTCGAAAGATAACTCTTCGAAGCATGTGCTGTAGCCTCGATAAGAAAAACCTGATTGATCTTTACCGATTCACTCAAATCTAGATTGAATATAGTGCAATCCTCATGCTCATCTTTCCATTTCTTGATGAAAGAATAAATCAGTTCTTTCCTTATTCTCTCATCTTCATAAGATGTCCCCTTAGGGATGCCATTCTCATCACAGACGATTTTGGGTTGATCTTCTTGCTCCGTTGACTGATCGTCCGTGCCATCCTTTACAAGATTTACCGATGGTTCCTGATCGAACTCATAATTCAATTCCCACTCGATATTGAGCAGTTCATATTCAAGGACTTCTTCCATACTTACGCCTCTTTCACACTAAATCCAACCCCCGCCAGCTTCTCACGGATACCAGCCTCCAGTCGGTGGCTCTCAGCAAAGAGATCGCCGAGCTCATCGGTCAGGCGCTTCATCTTGTCCTCGAATGGCTCAGGATCCTCCTCCTCGTCGGCAATACCTACGTAGCGGCCAGGGGTGAGGACAAAGTCCTGCTTGCTGATCTCTTCGAGCGTAGCCACCTTGCAGAAGCCTTTGACATCTGACAACGTACCAGCCTCGTATGCACGGAACGCCGCAGCAATACGCTGCACGTCGCACTCCTCGGCAGGAAGGTTCGCCCAGGGCTTATCTTCCTTCTTGATGGTATCATAGCGCACCAGATCGTCCGAGAGTTCACGGTGAGTACGATCCACCATCATACCCATTTCTCGCGCATCGACAAAGAGCACCTTACCCGGATTCTTCTTGTTGCGATTGAAGAACCACACGCAGACAGGGATCGAGACGTTGTAGAAAAGCTGATTTGGCATGGCTACAACACCCTCTACCAAGTCCGCCTCGATAAGACGCTGACGGATGTCACCCTCACCGCCTGACGTGGTAGTGAGCGAACCATTGGCCAGCACCAAACCGATACGGCCGTTAGGCGAAAGGTGGTGCACCATGTGCTGAATCCATGCGTAGTTGGCGTTGCTCTCAGGTGGCAGGCCATACTTCCAGCGCACGTCATCGGCCAAGCGGCTGGCTCCCCATTCGCTCATATTGAACGGAGGATTGGCCATGATGAAGTCAAACTTCTTCGAGGCGTGCTTATCGTCGCCAAACGAATCGCCCCAGCTGTCGCCTAAGTCAGCATCCAGGCCACGGATAGCAAGGTTCATGTGCGCCATCTTCCAGGTGTTGGCATTGAACTCCTGACCATAGATCGTCACGTTGCGCAGATTACCCTGATGCTGCTGCACGAACTTTGCACTTTGCACAAACATACCACCTGAACCACAAGCAGGATCATAGACGCGGCCAGAGAATGGCTGCAGCACCTCTACGATGGTACGGACGATGCACGAAGGCGTATAGAATTCGCCACCCGACTGCTGGGTCTCTGTAGCGAAGTTCTGCAAGCAATACTCATACACTCGGCCAAAGAGGTCGATACCCTCGCCTTGCGCCTTCATGTCCATATTATCGAAGATCTCCACCACCTCACCCAGTCGGATCTTGTCAATCTCCGGACGCGAGTAGTTGTTTGGCATGACCTTCTTCAGACGTGGATTCTCACGGCCAATCTCTTCGAGTGCATGGTCAATGACCTGTCCGATGCGAGGATCGTGTGCCATGTTGGCTATGTTCTGCCAGCGCGCCTCCTGAGGCACCCAGAACACATGCTCGGCGGTGTATTCGTCACGATCTTCCTCAAAGCCGTCACCTTCCTCCACAAGCTCATTATAGCGCTTCTCGAAGCAGTCGCTGATATACTTCAGGAACACGAGACCTAACACCACATTCTGATATTCAGATGCAGTGAGGTTGCCACGGAGCTTATTCGCACTGTCCCAGATACGGTCTTCGATAGACTTTTCCTTAACTATTTTGGGTTGTTTCTTGGCCATGGTGAGTATAATATTTAAGTGTATATCGCGGCAAATATAACTACTTATATCCTTTTTTCCAAATAAAAAAAGCACTTTTTTAGAGGATTATGTTTAATAACATAAATCAAGCAGAGAAATACGCGACATCTTGGCATATTTCTCTGCTTGTTATTTTACTCTTTTAATCAGTGTTTTCGGGTTTTGCCTCATGTCCCAGAGATCTGCAATCTGTACACCTTTAGGTGTGGAGAATAAGATTATTTTACTATGCGGTTTAATAATTACGCTGCGATAATCATGTTTCTTCTGATGTGATAGCATCGGTTCTATTCTTGCCATCTCTGGATTCTCTGAAATCCACGAATCCCATTGCTCTATTTTCGCAATGAATTTTAATGCTGCAGTAGCTCCAAAATTATCGATGATATAATCGATGGTTTTGTCTAACTGCTTAACTGCAGTTGGAGACCAGATACATTTCATAACTTGCTCATGATATATGCACGAGCATTGGAGAAGACCACATCTGATGGTATTCCTAAGCCGGCCTCCAGTTCACTCTCAGCCTGTGCAATACGAGCATCTATCTCCTCCATCGTATATGGTTGCAATGTAGATCCCGTAGAGCATGTGGCTTCATATTCTAACACAGCGTCGTCCTGCACCATTTGGCCCAAGCTCTCTTCGTTTGTCAGATCATATTGCTTTTCCATATTCTAAATGAATTTATATTTTGCGCGGCAAAGATATAGATATTTCTATGGTTCTCCAAATAAATAATGCACTTTTTACGTGGATTATGTTTAATAACATAAAAATAAGCACAAACAAATTCACGGTGGCAGATTTTAGTTGTAAAATAAGTACAGACAAAATCGCGACGTCTGATTTTACGCGTAGGATAAGTGCACATGAATTTGTCTGGACTTATTTGTGGCAAAAAATAAGTCTACACGAATTCGTATAGACTTATTTGAAATGAAAGATAGGTGCAAACGATGTCGTCTGCACCTATCTGATGAATATTTAGGCCTGTCGGTTGCCGATTAATTAGGCCTGTCGGTTGCCGTGAGTGCGACTCTCGCGATACTCGTAAGCCGTGCACTTGATCATACGCTCCATGAATTTCGAAAGTCCGTTGATGGTCTTGTAGCCGCAGAGGTTGGCCACGTCGTTGTAACTCAATGTGGTGTTG
>JAZUIL010000013.1:0-3351 GCA_045642245.1 Bacteroidales bacterium | reverse complement strand
TTCTGAATCATCCAATACTTGGCAATCTCTTCAGGATCGGTCAATGTCGTTGGCATCTGTGCAGGTACATCCCAGAACTTAGTTACCTCCATACCGGCAAAGGCTGTCATATCGACAGAGAGTTCCAGCTGCTCATCGGTACCATTGATACCCGCAATATACCAGGTGTCGCCACTACGGCGAGCCATAATGGCATGGTGGCCAGGATCTCCGCTCAAGAGACGTGTCTCGTCCCAGACAGAAGGCAGATTCGAAAGGAAATCCTGAACCTCTTGTGGCTGGTTGAGATAAGATGATGGACGGACGGCCAAGTGCTGTAGTCCTGATTCAAACAACCCAGTCAAAGCCAACTCATGGGCATTCGTTGTGATATGTGGATGTTGCGAATCAGTGAAAGTACAAGGCGTATAATCCATTGAACCAATCACGTTACGAGTAAATGGCAATGTAGCATTATGTGCCGCTGCACGATCTGTGAGGATTGGTAGATTATTATACCACTCTGCGCCATATACCGCCTCGGTGCTGACGAGGTTCGGATAAGTACGGAACCAGCCGCGTGGGATGGTCGCACCGTGGAAGTTAACAAGCAAGTGATGACGAGCAGCACTCTCGAGCAGGTCGATGCAGTAGTTCATCGTAGCCTCACGGTCGCCCTGGAAGAAGTCGATCTTAACGCCGGCAATACCATGATCCTCGCACCACTGGAATTCTGCTTCACGCTTCTCAGGATCATTCAAACGATACTTTGGTCCTGGAGCCCAGTCAATCCAGGCAGTGGTAGAGTTGTACCAGATAAGAGGCTTGACGCCTTTCTCCTTAGCATAGTTCAATGCATCCTCGATGTTACCACCATTAGCCATCTCGTCCCACTCAGCATCGATCAGCATGTATGGCAAGTTAAGCTGTTCTGCCATATCAATGTAGTCGCACACGATCTTATAATCATTTGATCCGTGGTTGTAAGCCCAATAGATCCAAGACACAACACCTGGCTTAATCCAAGAAGTATCCTCATAAACACATGGTTGTGCAAGATCCGTAATCAAGCTAGACTCAACCACATCTGCAAGACTTCCTGCAATCAGCACTCGCCAAGGAGAAGTCCAACCTGTCTGTACCTGACTCTCCATGACATCTGGCAGAATATGATAACCGGCTCCATCCTCCTTTGAAGAATAGAAGCTAGAAGCGCTATGACCTTTCTCTATATTCGACTCTGAAAGGAGAACATAAAGTGGCTCAACATCATCCTTATGACAAGGATTGAAGAGTGCTGGATAACCCCAATGATCTCCATCATTCTCTTCTGGATTCTTTGGGAAGAAATGCTCATAAGGTTCCGTCCACTTCTGCAACCAGCGCTGGCAACCATTGTCATACTGGAACTGCAAAGTAGTATTCTCTCCCATCAGCATCTGTGGAGTCTCATATCCTTCACAAAGTACATAACGGAAGGCTACACCATCAGAATAAGTACGAACTTCCATACGCTGCTTATGTCCCTGTCCATCTTCAAGCATATAATCTATCTGCTGGCCAGCGTTCTCACAATGCAAGCTCTTGCCGATAAGCATATCATATGACTCATAAAGCTGCACAGGAGCTGACTGTGAAGAAACTTTCCAGACGCTGGTACTATCAAGAGAAGTCTGCAGACCCAGTCGGGTGATCTCTGCAAAAGGAATTGTCTTCTCTCCCGACTGATAACTCAACATCAAAGAACTATGACCATCCTCTTCCTGATTCAAAACTGAAACCTGAAAAGGAGGAAGATAATCTACATGTTCTGTACAAGCGGTGAAAGCCAAAGCTCCTATAGAAAATAATAAAGTGTATTTCATTGACGAAATAGAAATATAACGTTTTGATTAGCTTTTCAAGGGAAGGAATCTATCAAGGGGTTAAAATCACATCTTTACGTTTACTTGCTTACCATTATATTGCACCGTTTTCTGTGAACCATCAGGTAAAATGACATTGAACGTACGATTCTCAATCATTCCATCATAAGCACCCAGGCGCTTACCGATGGTAAGAGTGCGAGATTTATCATTCCACTGCAGAGGAATCTCGGTATATTTTCCTTCTTCGTAGTTGTAGTTATCAAACTCATCCTCATATAAAACGAATGAGGTATTTGCTCCTGGATATACACGAATCGTAAGATTATTCCAAGCCTTCTCTGAAGTATACTGTACATCAGGCCCCATTGGCACAATGCTTCCAGCACGAACCATCAAAGGGATTTCGTCAAATCTTGTAGCATAGGTGATCTGCTGACCGCCATCATATTTTTTGCCGGTGTACCAATCATACCATGCTGCTCCTGCAGGCAGATAGATTTGCATATCTCGAGCCTCGGTAAAATTAACTGCTAATTTACCCTCTACATTATGCTCTGTAGTACGATTCCAGCCTTCCATCGCATCAATATGGCCTTCAATCTCTGGTGTATATTGAGCATGAGTTACTGGCGCTACAAGAAATGCTTCTCCAAACATGTATTCGTTGTTGAGATCCCATACCTGTGGATCTTCAGCAAAATCCATCGCCAAAGCTCGCATGAACGAACCTTGCTTATGAGTCACTTGCCAAGAGGTACTATATATATAAGGTAATAGAGAATATCGCTGGCGAATACTCTTTGCAATTGCTTCATAGACAACAGTACCAGGTTCGCCGAATTGCCATATCTCTCGTGGAGCATCGGCTCCATGGCTTCGCATCATTGGACAGAAAACACCGAACTGCAGCCAACGGACATAGAGCTCCTGATAGAGCGGATTCTGTGCAGCCTTAAAGCCAGGGCCATTATATTTAGCACAGAAGAAACCGCCGAGGTCGGTGTTCCAATGTGGCATACCTGTCAGGTTGAAGTTCAGTCCAGCTGGAATCTGTGCACGAAAAGACTCCCAAGAAGAACCGACATCACCGGTCCAGACATTCGATCCATATCGCTGCTGGCCAATGAATCCAGAACGTGTAAGGATAAAGATTCGCTTATCTGCATTAGCGATATCGTTCTTGCCGAGTTCTTCGTTATTCGCAATCTTTGCCTTCAGATTCTTAATCTCTGCACGATGACGATCGTATACTCCACCAACACTCAACAATGGGAAAGCGTTACGAACACGACGCCATGAGCCTATACCTGTCTGCAGATTAAGGTCTGAATCCGGCCAATATAGATGATCAGGTTCGGTAGAGTCCATCCACCATCCGTCCATACCCAGACGGAAGATTCCCTGATTAAGATATTTCCAATATACGTCTCGAGCCACGCTCGAATAAGGATTATAGACCATTACACCCGAAGGATAATCCTCTTCCTTCGGTGGCCAAAGTGTA
>JAZUIL010000012.1:0-13162 GCA_045642245.1 Bacteroidales bacterium | reverse complement strand
CACTGGATCTTCTCGCATAACTGGATGTATATCCTCAATCCGAAGACAATGAGACTGATGAAACCAGTCACAACGATTACCGAAGAGGAACAGGAACAATATGAGATTCAGTCAGCAGCATTTGGTCCGACGTCACATGTCCTCTATCTTGGCACCAATGGCAAAGGCATCTTAATGTGTCACACCCGTTCTTTTGATATTGAGGAACTTAATATACCAGAACTTAAAGAGAAGCAGATTACAGCCATCGCTCCAGGTCAGGACACATGTATGCTCATCGGTACTGAAGGCCAAGGATTCTGGCAGCTCAACGTACGTGACCGTCGCGCGCCGCGCCTACATTATCCGCTCTGTCCTGTAGACCTTGATCATGTAAAAATCAAGAACATAGCACACGATAAACAGCATAATACATGGCTCAATCTTTATCAGAAAGGTATTCTGGTCATCCCTACCAGCGGCAAGCTCTTCACCTGTCAGCCTATCCTGGCTAACACCGAAAGCGAACACAACCTGAGTAATGTAAGCTGTTTTGCAGAAGGTCCTGACAAAACGAGATACTATGGCCTGGACGGAGCAGGTATCCTGATGCAGAAACCGGATGGCACACGTACGCTCTATTCGGCAGAAAACACCATCATGAAGACCAACGCTATCATGGTGTTGCATGCATTACCGAATGGCAATGTGTACATCGGCACCTATGGCGATGGTATCTATCTCCTAGACAGAAGTGGAAAGATCTCTCGCGATCCTCACCTGAAGGAGCTGGACATCCGCAGCATCATGTGTATGGCGTTATCACCTGACCAGAAGACACTGTATATCGGATCGAATGGAGAAGGTGTCTTCAGCTACAATCTCGGCACTGGAGAACTCGAGAATATCGTCAGAGATGATGGCACACGCTGGATTGTCTCTTTGTATGCAGAGACCAATGATATCGTATGGTTTGGCACTGAAGGTCTGCTGATGAGATATAATGTACCAGACGGCAGCGTAACCCGATTCAAAGAGCCACAGGCAGTCAGAGTATTCAGTATTGACAAGGATCCAGATGGTGTACTTTGGGCACTTGCCGATAAAGGTCTCTACCGCTATTACGCTCAGGATCAGACCTTCCACCCTATCCAGATCGGCACCATGATGGGAGAATCCTACTCGTCAATGCAGATCGGAGAAGATGGCAAGATCTGGATTGCATCGAACAACGGCTTGACATGCTATGACCCACAGCACATCAAGTCGATCCGATATAATAGTCCTGACATTGCAGAGGTCGGTTCATTCAGTGTCCGTGCTTCACAGCTATGGTCAGACAAGCAATTAGGATTCGGTGGAGACAACGGCATGCTGACCTTTGACACAGAGCAGATCAAGCATTTTGACTACAAGCTGTCAGGCGTCTATTTCACTCGTCTCTGGGTCAACAACCAGCTGACTGACTACAATCCACTTCTGTCAAAAGAGGAGAATGTACTGGATTCTGCTTTATGGACAGCCTCAACGCTGCGCCTACCTATCACATCCAACTCCTTCTCGCTATCATTCACCGTACAGGAGTATAGTACACCGATCGACATCAACTATGCATTCCGCCTCAATGGCTTTGAGGAAGAATGGCATCAGGTACAAGGTCTCAACCAGACATTGAGCTACACAGCCTTACCTGCCGGCACCTATACGCTGGTCGTAAGCGCTCATCAAGGCAACGACCTCAACAGCCAGCCACAGACCAAGGAGCTGAAGATTATCATCTATGCACCGTGGTATCAGCAGATGTGGTTTATGATCGTTGTCACTGTCCTCTTCGGTTTCAGCTTGATCTGGATGTTCTGGTCAATGCATATGATGCTATATAGGAAAAAGCAACAGAAAAGCCTTCAGGAACAAAAAGACAAGGCTATAAACGTCTGACAGATAGGACATAAGTCAGTAGGCCGAAGGAACATACCTCTGCCAGTTGGTGAAAGTCGTTCCTTCCTCTGTCCAAGCTTCCGTTTCAGGCAACGCCATGATAAATGGCACGTTACCGACTTTAGGGAACTGCACCAACCAGCCGCCTTCATCAGCGGCCTCTTCCCCACTCCTCCAGACACGTATTGAGATATTATTCTGATCCGGCTGCCATCCGCTGATGGTGGCCGTTTCGTTTGGTTCCCATCCGACAACCGTCTGTGGTGTCCCGAAATACAATTCCTTATCCATTGAGACCTTCTGCAACTGCAAATGTGTCTGTTCCTGATTTGTCGGATCAGTCACTCTTCCAAACACATAATCACCTACGATGACCTGAAACGGCTTTGTACCACACAGATGGCGAATCGTAGCAGAAGTCGTCGCATCACCCGTACTAGGACCAAGACTTACCGTCGTGTGAATACCATTATTATACGATGACATTGTTTTCTGAGTTATCGTCACAGTCCGCATCTCTTTCCTATCCACATCTACCACGATATCATTAAAGTCGAAGTCTGAAGACGATCCCATATCTTCGATCATATATCTTTTACCTTGTTTGACAGGCACATACAACGCTTCATTCTCATTTTCAAGATACACAACCTTCGGAATCTTTGGCCCGACAATCATCAGGACCAAAGTACGATAGCGTTTGGCATCCTTGTATTTATTAGAATACGCTGCATCGAAATTTGCGATCTCGCATCCTATGAACATCGTCTCAAAACGAGAATCTATGTCCGCAGGTCTTGCAATATCAAGCAACCGCATCTGATAATTCAGTGAACTCTGTTGTGTTTCTTTGGGAGCGAATTGCCAATCCACATAATCTTTTATCCCCGTTGCCACCAGATTGAAGTACATAATCTTCTTTCTTTCCTCATTATGATAATGGAGAATACTATTTGACTTCGTACCCCATGTATTACAGCTACCATCTTTTATATCCGTAAACGAAGCAGTAGCGTTTTTCTTTGTAAACATACCAGTTCCCATTGGCCAACCTTTTTGCGAATAACCATATGTAAGGTGTTGATCATCAACAAAAACCTGAAGATGCCAGGAGAAGCCACTGACATTCTTAGCGTTCTGATAGACAGGGAAGATAGAAAAACAAGCATCCTCCTCTATCTCCAACGCGAAGCTTTTATCCGTCTTTGCTAAAGAAGTGGTATTATTGGTTATACTTTCAAATAAATTGGCATCTCCGATATAGGTAGTAGGAATGATCGTACAAGGAGTTTCTGGATCAGTCCTTGTCATGTAAGACAAACCCCTCGTATCAGCCGGAGAATCGTCCGTGAAATCCCAATCCTGAGTAGGCGCAAAATCTCCAAAGACTCGCATGAAATTACGCTTATAGGCACCTCGGAAAACTTCTTCTTCAGTAAAAGGTTCATAACGCTGACAAGTAGTCAGTAAAAAGACACACAAAGTGCACTGCGTAGCCAAAGGCCACACATATTTCTTATGGTTCATCTGAAAAAAAATGGATTAAGCCGTAAAGCTGGATGATGAAGTCAGGATACGGAGTTGGATTAATATTAGTTTTTTGCCTGCCAAGATCCTTTATGACTTCACACTGAGTGTGTTTTCATGAGCATAGCTCGTAAGCGGCGCAAAGATACGGAAAAAGAAATCAATCGAACGAAAACCTGTCATAATAATAAAGAAATGACCAAAGATTGTATACAAAAGCCCCAATTGCAATCCATAAGAAGCAATAAACCCTGATACGAACGATAAAAAATGACATTTCATGCGAAGAAAATCTCTTTTCACGATTAAACTTTTCCTTTTCGGTCGAGTCTTATAACATATTATAATAAGTATATCGCGCGCCTGAGAGCCACACTTTGGTGCGATAAGCATGTTTCAGAATCAAAAAGACGCACCAGAACATGCTTAGAACTATCATATAAAGAATAAAAACCGAATGAACACGAAACTGAAATGGAGCTTGATCTCCACTGCCGCCGTGGCTATCATAGCAGGTGGTATCTGGTATCAGCAACCCAAAGTTAATGAAGATCTTGCAGCCATCGATGCTAAGCCTGCAATGGGTGGTAAAGGAGGAAATAAGATCCTCAATGTCAATGGCAAATTGATTAAGCCATCTGGTCTCACTGATGAATTCGTTACTACAGGTCTGATTCTCCCTGACGAGGAGGTCAACCTCTCGTTTGAAACCTCGGGAAAGATTACGGATATCCGCTTTACCGAGGGTACTGCCGTACGCAAAGGACAGATTCTGGCTAAGGTCAACGACAAGCCGCTGGAGGCAAAGCTCAAGCAGCTGACAGCACAGCTCGACTTGGCTAAGAACCGTGTGTATCGTCAGGAGCAGTTGCTTAAGAAAGACGCTGCCAGCCAAGAGGCTTACGAAGAGGCTAAGACCAAGCTGGCCACACTCGAAGCCGAAATAGAAGGCGTGAGAGTCAGCATCGAACTCACTGAGCTGCATGCACCATTTGATGGTGTCATCGGTCTTCGTCAGGTCTCAGTAGGCGCATACGCCACACCTAGCACCGTAGTGGCTAAGCTCACAAAGATTTCTCCACTCAAGATCGAGTTCTCCGTTCCTGAGCGATACGCTTCTCAGATCCATAAAGGTGTCAACATGGACTTCCAGGTAGAAGGCTTCCAGGAGGCGTTCCATGCACAGGTCTACGCTGTGGAGTCGGCCGTAGATAGAGATCAGCACGTATTCACAGCACGTGGTCTCTATGCCAACAACAGTCGCAAGCTCCTTCCTGGCCAGTATGCCAGCATTACGCTCAAGAAGGCTGAGATCGGCGACGCGTTGGTCATTCCTTCTGAGGCTATCGTACCAGAAATGGGTGTCGATAAGGTCTTCTGCTACCGCGCTGGCAAGGCCATGCCAGTAGAGATCGTGACAGGTATTCGTACAGCAGGCGAAGTACAGGTACTCCGTGGCCTCAGCGTTGGTGATACAATCATCACCTCAGGTACGCTGCAGTTGCGAATGGGATTGCCAGTAACACTGGACGTAGTCGAATAGGGGACCCTCCCCATCCCTCCCTCAAAGGGAGGGGGTGCTACCCTCAATCTCGAATTGTTATAAAAAATAAAATCATAATCTGCTTAGAAACCACCGTCAAGAAGCAGAGGATGCAGCAATGCATTCCCTCCCTTTGAGGGAGGGTCAGGGTGGGTCTCTTATGAACATTTCAGAACTTAGCATACGCCGTCCGGTCCTTGCGCTGGTCATGACCATCATCATCATCCTGTTTGGTATGATCGGCTACACATACCTCGGCGTACGAGAATATCCTTCGGTGGACAATCCGATCATCTCGGTCAACTGTTCGTACCCTGGTGCGAACGCTGATGTCATTGAGAATCAGATCACAGAGCCACTGGAGCAGAACATCAACGGTATCCCTGGCATCCGCTCCCTGTCGAGCGTCAGTTCTCAGGGATCGAGCCGTATCACCGTAGAGTTTGAGCTTTCGGTCGACCTGGAGACAGCAGCCAATGACGTACGTGATAAGGTATCACGCGCTCAGCGACTCCTGCCACGCGACTGTGATCCTCCTACCGTATCGAAGGCCGATGCAGATGCGATGCCGATCCTCATGGTGGCTTTGCAGAGCGATAAGCGCAGCTTGCTGGAGCTCAGCGAGATTGCAGACCTCACCGTTAAGGAGCAGTTGCAGACCATCGCTGACGTAAGTAGCGTCGGCATATGGGGAGAGAAGCGCTACTGTATGCGACTCTGGCTCGATCCTGTCAAGATGGCAGGCTACGGCATCACCCCTATGGACGTGAAGAACGCCGTCGACAAGGAGAACGTAGAGCTTCCATCAGGTAGTATCGAAGGTAACACCACCGAGCTTACCGTCCGTACCATGGGCCTCATGCATACGGCCAAGGAGTTCAACGATCTGATCCTCCGCCAGACAGGCAATCAGATCATCCGCTTCAGCGACGTCGGTCGCGCAGAACTCGGTCCTGCAGACATCAAGAGCTACATGAAGATGGATGGCGTACCGATGGTAGGTGTTGCCGTTGTCCCACAGCCAGGTGCTAACCACATCGAGATTGCCAACGCCGTCTATAAGCGTATGGAGCAGATGCAGAAAGACTTGCCAGAAGACGTACACTTCAAGTACAGTTTCGACAATACACGCTTCATCCGCGCCTCTATCGACGAGGTAAAGACTACGATCTTCGAGGCGTTGCTCCTCGTCATCGTGATCATCTTCCTCTTCCTCCGCGACTGGCGCGTCACGCTCGTACCTTGTATCGTCATCCCGATCTCGCTCATCGGCTCGTTTTTCGTGATGTATGTCTGTGGCTTCTCCATCAACGTCCTCACCATGTTGGCCATCGTCCTTTCGGTAGGTCTTGTGGTCGATGACGCCATCGTAATGACAGAGAACATCTACGTGCGAATAGAGAAAGGTATGCGACCACGCCAGGCAGGTATCGAAGGCGCGAAGGAGATCTTCTTCGCCATCCTCTCGACCACCGTCACGCTGTTGGCCGTCTTCCTCCCGATCGTGTTTATGGAAGGTATCACCGGCCGACTGTTCCGCGAGTTCAGTCTCGTCATCGCCGGTACGGTATGTATCTCATCGTTTGCAGCGTTGACCATTACTCCGATGCTCTCTACCAAGATTCTGGTACGCCGCAAGCAGCAGAACGCCTTCTATCGCTGGTCAGAGCCATTCTTCGTAGGCCTCAACAACCTCTATGACAGAAGCTTGCAGGCGGTGATGAAGCGCCGTTGGGTAGCCATCCCGATCATCGGTGCGATGGTAGCCATTATCCTCTGGCTCTGGAACGACATCCCGTCAGAGATGGCACCACTCGAGGACCGTTCATCCATCACCATCAATACCTCAGGTACCGAAGGTGTCACCTATGAATATATACGCGACTACACCGAGGACGTCAACCACGTCGTCGACTCTATCTGCAACGACGCCGACAACATCACCGCACGTGTGACCTCAGGTAGCGGCAACATTCGCGTCACGCTCAAGGACATCAAGGAGCGCGACTACACACAGATGGACGTAGCCGCACAGATCACGCGTGAGCTCTCGAAGAAGACCAAGGCGCGCTCATTCGTGCAGCAGCAGTCTTCCTTCGGTGGCCGTCGTGGCGGTCAGCCAATCCAGTACGTACTGCAGGCCACCAACCTCGAGAAGCTGCAGGAAATATTGCCAACGTTCATGGCCAAGGTGCATGAGAATCCGATGTTCCGCATGGCCGACGTCAACCTCAAGTTCAGTAAGCCAGAGGCACGTCTTGCCATCGATCGTGACAAGGCCAGCATCCTCGGTGTCACCACACGTGACGTGGCTCAGACGCTGCAGTACGCGCTTTCTGGCCAGCGTATGGGATACTTCTATATGAACGGCAAGCAGTACGAGATCAAAGGCGAGATCAATCGTCAGCAGCGCAATAAGCCAGCCGATCTCAAGTCGATCTATATCCGCAACAAGAATCAGGCCATGATCCAGATGGATAACCTTATCGACCTGAAAGGTGGCATCGCACCTCCACGCCTCTACCGTTACAACCGCTTCGTAGCAGCTACCGTCTCGGCAGGCTTGGCCGAAGGTCACACCATTGGCGAAGGACTCGATGAGATGGATCGCATTGCAGCAGAGACGCTCGACGACTCCTTCCGCACCGCACTCTCAGGCGACTCAAAGGAGTTCCGCGAGTCATCATCGAGCCTCATGTTCGCCTTCCTCCTGGCCATCCTCCTCATCTACCTCATCCTGGCAGCACAGTTCGAGAGTTTCAAGGATCCGGCCATCATCATGCTCACCGTGCCATTGGCTATTGCTGGTGCATTGATCTTCATGTCGCTCAATGGCATTACGATGAACATCTTTAGCCAGATCGGTATCATCATGCTTATCGGTCTTGTGGCTAAGAACGGTATTCTCATCGTGGAGTTCGCTAACCAGAAGCAGGAGGCTGGCATTGACAAGCTCACCGCCATCTGCGAGGCTGCTAAGCAGCGTCTGCGCCCGATTCTGATGACCAGTTCATCGACCATCCTCGGCCTCATTCCGCTGGCATTTGCTACTGGCGAAGGCTGCAACCAGCGTATTGCCATGGGTATTGCCGTAGTGGGTGGTATGTTGATCTCTACGTTCATGACCATGTATATTGTGCCGGCGATTTATTCATATATCTCGACGGACAGAAGCAAGGTTGAGAATGGGGAATAGTAATTTTATGACTATTGGTTTTGACGTATTCCATTATATAAACTTTGACGTATTCTTATATAAATAATGAATAAGATTATAAGCCTCATAGCGCTTCTCTGCTGCACGGTTACCTTGCAGGCGCAGGATTCCACAACTGTGGCTCCAACGCGTCCGGAGCGCCTTGTATATACGTTGCAGGACTGTCTGCGCCGTGGTCTTGAATCGAACCTGCAACTGCAGATCGTACGTAATGAGGAACAGGCGGCACATAATAATGTGACGCTGGCCAATGCGGGAGCGTTGCCTACCATCGACGCTACAGCGGCTTACCGCCCTACCCTCACGGCGTCAGAACACAGTACAGCGCGTGCCACGGGCGAAGAGACTTCCTCTTCAGGAGTCTTCGACTATGGCGTAAATGCAGGTGCAACGCTCAACTGGACGCTCTTTGATGGTTTCAAGATACAGACGACTTATCGTCAGCTGAAACTTCTGGAGCAGCGCGGTGAGACAGAGACACGTATTGCTGCAGAAGACCTGATTGCAGACATTGCTTCGCAGTATTATAACTACATCCAGCAGATTATCCGCCGTGCACATTACCGCTATGCACTTCGCCTCTCGCGCGAACGTCTCCGCATTGCCGAACTCAACTACCAGACGGGCCGCTTCTCAGGCCTGGACTATCATCTGGCTAAAGTGGACTTCAATGCTGACAGCGCGCAGTATGTCAAGCAGCAACAGCAGGTGCGCAATACGCTCATAGCGCTGAACCAGCTCATGTCGAACCCTAACATCGTGCAGTGGATCAATGTACCAGACAGCTCTATCGTCATTCGTGAGGACCTCCTCCTCGAGCCACTCTGGGAACAGACGCTCAACGCGAATTCGAAGCTGCTACGCGCGTCGCAGAATACCATGTCGGCAGAACTGGATTATAAGAAAGTACTCTCGCGAAACTATCCGTATCTGCGCCTCAACGGCCAATATGCCTATAACTTCAACCACTACGACGAGAGCGCCATCCTGAAGCGTGACAACCAGACCATCAGCGGTGGTCTCACTCTGGGTATCAACGTCTTTGACGGCAACCGCCGACGTGAACGTCGCAACGCGCAGCTCGCCATCGAGAACCTCAAACTGCAGCGTGATCAGGTGGAGATTGATCTCCACGCCAACCTCACCACCTTCTGGCAGGCCTATAACAACAACCTGCAACTCCTAGCCTTGCAGCAGCAGAACCTCGAGATTGCCGAAGATAACCTCGAGATTGCCATGGAGCGTTATAAGCTTGGCGAAATCTCCGGCTTCGATATGCGACAGGTGCAGAAGAGCCTCCTCGATGCAGAGGAACGCGTACTGCAGGTGCAGTATGACGCCAAGCTCTGTGAAATCTCGTTGATGCAGATTAGCGGAAACATAGGATACTATTTGGAGTGAGGAGTGTGGCGCTTCGCTCAGTTAGGAGTGAGGAGTTATTTCTCCTCGCTCTTTTTATATATAACTCCTCATTGAAAATTGTATCCAAAACTAACAACTCTTCACTCCTAACTCCTAACTCCTAACTCCTAACTCATTTTTCTTTGCCAAAAATTTGGCGGATAAAAAAGAAATCATTATTTTTGCGCCACAAAATACTTCAGGGCAGGGTGAAATTCCCGATCGGCGGTAAAGTCCGCGAGGTCCTCTGTGACCAGGAACTGGTGTGATTCCAGTACCGACAGTATAGTCTGGATGGAAGATAGTATATAATATGATAGAGACAGAAGATTTAGCATTTTTAAATCGCGCAATGTCACTGGCCCAAAACGGAGTGGGTGCTGTTAACCCCAATCCTTTGGTCGGTGCGCTTGTCGTGCGCCATCATGAGGTGGTAGCACAGGGTTATCATGCGCGTTATGGCGACTTACACGCTGAGCGAAACGCCTTCAAGGATGCGGATACAAGAGGCGTGGATTGCACAGGTGCGACGATGTACGTCACGCTGGAGCCTTGTTGCCACCATGGTCATCAGCCACCTTGCACCGAAGCCGTCATAGAGCATAAGATTGGCCGCGTGGTGGTTGGATTGCTTGATCCTAATCCGCTGGTGGCTGGCAAGGGAATTGCACAACTCCGTGCAGCTGGCATAGAGGTGGACGTCATTGACCAGGACTCTGAGATGGCGCAGAAGCTGAAACAGCAGAATCGCGTCTTCCTTCGCTTCATCACCACACGTAGGCCTTGGGTAGTGGCTAAATATGCCATGACGCTCGACGGCAAGATCTGCACAAGAACAGGCGACAGCCAATGGATTTCCGGTCCTGAGTCACGAGCTCGTGTGCATCAGTTGCGTAAGTCTCTCTCAGCCATTCTCTGTGGCATTGGCACGGTGTTGGCCGATGATCCGATGCTGAACACACGTATTGCCGACGAGCCTCAAGCGCGCAATCCTATCCGCCTCGTATTAGATCATCAGTTGCGTATTCCGCTCAGCAGTCAGCTAGTTCGCACCGCACGTGAGAATCGCACCATCGTGGTATATGCAGCAGAACCGTCAGCAGCCACTCCCCTCTCAGAGAAAATCGCACAACTGCAGGAAGCAGGTGTCGAAACCTGGTGTTGCACTACGTTAGAAGCACTCATGCAGCGTTGCGGCGAAGAGAAGATAGACAGCATCCTGGTGGAAGGTGGCGGCACCATTAACGAAGCCTTCCTACGCGCTGGCCTCATCGACGAAGTCTACGCGTTCATCGCTCCTAAGCTCATCGGCGGTGCAGAAGCCAAGACACCTATCGAAGGACATGGTTTCAGCAAGCTGTCTGAGGCGTTGCAACTTAATAATATAAAGGTAGAAATCTGCGGAAATGATGTGTTGGTTCATGGCCTCACCAAACAGGAAAGACCAGCCTGACTATAGTCACTTCAAGAACCCTTTAGCTCCTTTTTCACTCCACTTTCACTCCTCTGAATAAAATGTTTACCGGAATCATAGAAGAAGTCGGACACGTCAAGTCGCTCCATCGTGGCGCTAAGAGCTTCACCTTAGAGGTGGAAGCCAGCAAGGTCATGGAAGGAACGCAGGTAGGCGACAGCATTGCCACCAACGGCGTTTGTCTCACCGTCACCTCGCTCACCGGCCACGGCTTCACGGCCGACGTCATGCCAGAGACCGTGCAGCGTACGGCTTTAGGCGAACTCACCGCTGGCAGTCCTGTCAATCTGGAACGCGCCTTATCGCTGCAGACACGTCTAGGCGGACACATCGTCTCTGGCCACATTGACGGCACCGGACGTATCTCTGACCGCCGTCAGGACGACACAGCGCTGTGGCTCACCGTAGAGTGCGACTCGCGCCTCCTCCGCTACATCATTGAGAAAGGAAGCATCACCATACAAGGCGTCTCGCTCACCGTGGCACGCATCGATGACCGAAGCTTCGCCGTCTCACTCATCCCCCACACACAGGCTGCCACCACGCTGCATCAGGCTCGCATCGGTGACCGTGTGAATCTGGAGAATGACATCATCGCCAAATATGTAGAGAAGTTGCTGGGGAAGAACAACGATCCAGACAGCGGATTCATGGAGAAGCTGGCACAAAACGGTTTTCTGTAAGGTTTACGGTTTTGTAAAAATCTGTTTTTTGTAAACCGATGTCAGTTATCAGCTTATCAGTTTTAATTTTAATTTCTACAGAATATAATGTTCAACACCATAGAAGAAGCTATCGAAGCTATCCGTGCAGGCAAATGCATCCTCGTCACCGATGACGCTGACCGTGAGAATGAAGGAGACCTCATCTGCGCTGCAGAATTCGCTACCACAGAGAATGTCAATCTCATGGCCTCAGAAGCCAAAGGCCTCATCTGCATGCCAATGAGCCGCCAGATCTGCGAGCGCCTCAACCTGCCACAGATGTGTGCCAACAACAGCGACAATCACCTCACCGCCTTCACCGTCAGCATCGACCATATCAACACCACCACCGGCATCTCGGCCGTAGAGCGTGGCATCACCGCACGCGCCACCGTAGCCGAAGGTACCAAGCCAGGCGACTTCCGCCGACCAGGCCATATGTTCCCATTGCAGGCGCGTGACGGAGGCGTCCTCGTCCGCAGCGGACACACCGAAGCCACCGTCGACCTCTGTCGTCTGGCCGGCCTCCAGGAGTGTGGCCTCTGTTGCGAGATCATGCGCGAAGACGGCACCATGATGCGCTCGGAAGAGCTCCAGCAGTTCGCCGAGAAGCACCACCTCGTCATGATCAACATCAACGATCTCATCGCCTACCGCCGCAAGACCGAGAAGCTCGTCAAGCAGGTATCCGTGGCCGAACTCCCAACCAAATACGGCACCTTCAAAGCCTATGGTTACGTCAACGAAGTCACCGCCGAGCACCACGTAGCGTTGGTCAAAGGCGACGTCACCACACCTGAGCCAGTCCTCTGTCGCGTCCACTCCGAATGTCTCACCGGCGACGCCTTCGGCAGCCTCCGTTGCGACTGTGGCGAGCAGTTGGCCGAAGCCTTACGTCGCATCGAACAGCGCGGCCGAGGCGTCCTCCTCTACCTCCGTCAGGAAGGTCGTGGCATCGGTCTCATCAATAAGCTCCGCGCCTACGCCTTGCAGGATCAGGGTATGGACACCGTCGAAGCCAACATCGCACTCGGCTTTGCCGCCGACCTCCGCGAATACGGCACCGGTGCATCGATCCTCGCTGACCTCGGCATCCGCGAATTGATCCTGATGACCAACAATCCGGCCAAGATCGATGGCCTCGACGGCTTCGGCCTCCGCGTCGTTGACCGTGAACCAATCGAGATGACCTGCAACGAGAAAGATGAGTTCTACATGTACACAAAGTACGCCAAGATGGGACACATCCTGCACATCAAAGATATCAAGAAATATAAACAAATATAAGCAATGAAAAAAGTAGAAGGAAACCTGACCGCCGCAGGTCAGAAGATCGGCATCGTAGCCTCACGTTTCAATGATTTTATCGTAGATCGCCT
>JAZUIL010000011.1:0-23441 GCA_045642245.1 Bacteroidales bacterium | reverse complement strand
GCAGCGTCCTTAAGGATATCGATAGACTCAATATCTGAAGGGTTGAGAGAGTTGATATCGCCACCTGCGACACCATCGATAACATAGAGAGGGCCTGAGCTACCAGTGGTGTTAAGACCACGGACAGTAACCTTGAAGTCTGCACCTGGCTGACCGTTTGAAGCCACGATGTTAACACCTGGCACGTTGCTATAAAGAGCACCGAGAGCGTTAGAGGTGTTTTCCTTCATCAAATCATCACCCTTGACCTGGATGGTTGAACCGGTAACGAGTTTCTTCTTCTGTGTACCGTAACCAACGACAACGACTTCCTCCACCAACTCAGCGTTCTCACTGAGGGTGATCTCCATCTGCTTGCCTGCAGTTGCAGTCACTTCCTGAGTCTCGTAACCGATGTACGAAATCAGCAGCGAAGCTCCCGACTTGGTCTTGATAGAGAACTTGCCATCGATATCTGAGGTTGTACCGTTAGAGGTTCCTTTTTCAAGGATACTAGCACCTACTACGGGTTCTCCCAAAACATCTTTGACAATGCCATTCACGGTCTGGGTCTGTGCATAAAGAGCAAGACTCATAATGCTGAATACAAACAGCATCAGACAATGTTTCCATGTTAAATTTCTAGGCATGGTTTTAGTTTTTTAAGAGATTAATAATTGTGTTATATAGTATTTTTTGTCTATCTGTGGTATTCGATGGTGCAAAGATGATGCTTTTTTGGTATTAAAAAGTGGAAAATCCTACATTTCAAGGTTTGAAATCGTACAAAATTTAACACACTTTATAAAATCCCTATTGCTCCGAGATCTTGCTCGGAGGACATCCATAGTATTTCTTGAAGACCGTACTGAAATATTTCGTATCAGAGAATCCACACATCAGCGAGATCTCATTGATCGATCGTCCACCTTCGAGGAGGAGTGTCTTTGCCTTCCGCATACGGCAATTGCGCAAAAGGTTAGCCGGTGGCACACCCAGGAGCTTACGCACCTTCTCATAGAACAAGGTGTGACTCATGGCCATCTCGGCGGCAATGTCATCGACCGAAAGATCCGGATTGGCAAGGTTCTTCTCCACCATTGCCATAAGCTGTGCGATGAACAGATCGTCCATCGAGCGTTGGGTCTGAGGCATCTCCGCCTTCTTTGTTGGCGAGGCAATCTCTGAAGAGGAACTCTTCTCTATAGGCGATTTCATTGCAGAGGATTTCGCAGAAGATGCGGACTTTTTCTCCGACTGACCCGATGTATTCATGGTCTGCATGTAATAAGCGTACATGCGCTTCTTCGACTCGAAGATATTGCGGATCTTCATCAGGAGGATGGAGATATCGAACGGCTTAGTGATATAGTCGTCAGCGCCGACCGAGAGGCCATGCAGTTTCTGGTCCTTATCGGCAATCGCAGTGAGCAGGATCATCGGGATATGCGAAGTCTCGAAGTTGCTCTTCAGTTCCTGACACCATTCGTCGCCTCGCATTCCTGGCATCATCACATCACTGATGATCAGATCGGCCGAATGGGACTTCAAGTAGATCTTAGCCTCACTCACGCTCGATGCACGGCTCACATTGTAACCTACGCTGAGCTTACGTGTGAGGTAATCGAGGAGCTCGGCATTGTCCTCCACGATAAGGATGTCATGACGATAACCCGAATAGAAGAGATCCATGCCAAGGGTCTCGATGCTCTGCATCTGGTTTTCTATCTCCGAAAGAGTGTCGGCCGAAGAGAAAGCCGTCGTCTGTTCCTTCGTGGTATTGTGAGCAGGTTCGGTGAGTGGCAAAGACACGGTGAACGTAGAGCCTTTGCCTTCCTGACTCTGGCAGAAGATACGGCCATGCATCTTACGTACCGCCTTGTCACAATACATCATTCCTAAGCCGAAGCCTGAGACCTTCTCATCAAGCGCGTTCTGACCACGGAAGAAGTGGTGGAACAGTTTCTTTCGTGTGGCGTCAGACATACCGATACCCGTGTCCTGCACTTCAATATATCCATAATGTCCGCGCGTACGTACTCGCACGGTGACACCTCCTTCTTTCGTAAACTTGAATGCATTCCCCAGGACGTTGTCACAGATACGGCGCAGAGAGGTCTCATCGGCCAGAATCCAGATCTCCTCGTCAGGACACTCCAGATCGATGGTCAGGTTATGATGTTTAGCCAATGGTTCGTAAAGGCCAACGATATTACGAGCAAACTGACACAGAGCAATCGGCACGAGGCTCAACTGCTGTGAGCTCAACTGACTGCTGCTCAACAACGAAAGCTGATTGACGACATCGCTCAAATGCTGCAGGTTACGATTGATCAGATCTACCAATCCCTTAGGCGTGTCAGGAGAGAGGAAGCGCTCGAGGTCGGACAATGGAGCCGCTACCAACGAGAGCGGCGTACGGATGTCGTGAGCCACATTGCTGAAGAAATGGATCTTCTCTTCCGAGGCGATCTTCTCCATGTGGTTCAGATATGCCAGGACGCCGCAGACGATGAGGACCGCGAGGAGCAGGAAATAACACAAGAGCGCCGGCCAACTCAGCCAAGGTGTCTGGAGAGACTCGATGATGAAAGTCTTCTCGATCAACTCGCCATTGTCAAGCAGACAACGTACGGCCAAGTGGTGTGTTCCTGTCGGCAGGGTGTAGAAGTTCACGGTGCGGCGGCGTCCCATGGCCGTCCACTCCAGATCGGCGTCGTCAAGCTTATAGAGCATGAGCGAATTGCTCTGGTGGTACAGATCGTTGGTCATAAACGTCAGAACCAGCGATCGCTCGCCATAAGGCAGACGGATACGCTCGGTCTTGAACAATGGAGCCTCAAGGATCTCAGGATGCGAGAGATAAGAGATATGTTCCTGTTGGCCAATACCGACGCTTCCTAAGAAGATCTCCACATCAGGGTGCGTGTCACTCATCGTCTGTGTATAGATCACCTCCGCTCCGGCCTTACCACCAAAAAGGACATTGCCGTTTGGCAGGACAGTATTGGCGTGTTGGAAGAACTCATTCGACTGCAGGTTATCATTGACCATCAGGCGGTTCTTCACTTTCTCTTCGGCCAGGTCGAACGAGAAAACGCCATCACTGACCGTACTCATCCACAACACACTATCGCCGGCCAAGGCCATACCTCTGATGTTGTTGTCTGGCAAGCGGTGACTCTGGCGGTTGTAGTTGGTAAGGACATCGGTCTCGGTGTCGTAAGCCAGGAGGCCTGCGCCATCGGTGCCTAAATAGATAATATGCGAATCTTTGATGGCCAGACAAGAGATATAGTTGGTGGCCTTCCAGTCGAAGCGGTCATTCTCTTGCAGGAGATGATCCACCTTGCCGGTCTCCATATTCACGAGCATGAAGCCATTGACCGCCACGACAACGAGGATGCTGTCATTAAGCTGGCCGATGTCACTGACACGTGTAATGTCGTACTGTGCGATCTCCTTCTCACCTCTGAAGCGAGTAAGTGGCATGTTCAATCCGCCTACCCAGATGTCGCCATACTGATCCTCATGAATGCCGTAGATACTACTGTTGATATTATCTCCGTTGAGCGACATGATATGCGCGCTCTTACCGGTCTTCGGATCAATGTGATAAAGGCCTGTGTTATAGCCGCCGCACCACACCGTACCGTCACTCGCAGCCTTCACCACGAGGAAACCTGGCACATCGTCCAGATAGACCTTCGGCGCGCTGTTCTCGTTCTCGTATTCGCAGATCGAATGGTAATAAGCCACCCAGATATGACCATTACTGTCATGATCGATGTCGCGACAGAAAGTCTCAGAGAGGCTGTTGGCCGTAGGTTTCTGCAGGATGCCTGTCAATGAATTCGGGCCAACCAGCACCATGCCATTGTCATACGTGGTGACCCAGATATTCGGTCCATCCACATAAAAACCTTGTACGGCCGAAGAAGGCAACTCGTGCATAGCCTCAGGCGAAGTTCCTGCCAACAGATTGAGCGGAGATGTGAAGAGACGCGATGTCTGCAACACACCGTCACCATCGGCTCCGGCCAACATCTGCGTGCCGGCATAAGGAGCGATGCTCGTGATGATAGAGCGCTGGAAATTAGGCACCTGCGTGGCCATCTGCGTGTCTATGCGGAAGGTCCAGAGGCCTTCACCTATCGTTCCCATCCACACCTGACGTTGCTCCTGATCGTAATACAGACACTTGATATCCAGATTCTGGCACGCCATCAGTTCGCACGTGTTGTGCGACAGATCAAAGAGCCACAAACCCTGATTACTTCCCACCAGAAAGGTCTTCTCGCTGAATGGGATAATACTATGCACATTGACACCTTTGCACAGTTCCGCCTTGACTGAGAGGTCCTTACGGTCGAGAACACAGAGCCCGTTATAAAGGCCTAACACCAGACTTTCGTCCGTAATATAGAGGTCGTGCAAACTATGTCCGCCTAAGAACTGCTTCACGTTGCACATCTCCTCAAAGTCGTCAATATCCTCCCGATAATGACCTATTCTACCCAGATCTGAGTATACGTAGATGTTATGGTCAATATACAACAAGTCATGGCGAACGCCATCGTCCGCCATGCGCATATCGTTCTTAGAAAGCGAATAATGCTTGAAGTTCTGACCGTCGAAACAGTCGATACCCAAGCGTGTACTGGTCCAGATAAAACCATAGTCATCCTTCACGACGTCGAAAGCCATCGAGCTTGACATACCACTCGTCACATCCAGTGTTCTGACCGACATAGCCTGTTGCTGCGCAAAAACAGGTTGCACAGCAAGAGTCAGGAACAGGAATAATAAACGCAAGGTGGCTTTCATTCGCAAAGAAGTTTAGGGCAGATCAGGAAAGGACAGATCAGAATCGATCAGCATCCCGATCATTAATCCTGCTTACGAGGGCGAGGACCGAATGGGAATGCAGGTCCTGCCTGTGGATTCTTGATGGTCTCGAGCCATCCGTTGAGGTCCTGGAGCATCTCGTTGCGATACTTGAACCACTGACCGCAACCGAAGCCGTGACCGCCTGAAGGATAGACGTGCATAGCGGCCTTCACCTTGTTCTTCTGCAGTGCGATGTAGTATTCAGCCGCATTGCGTGGCGATACGAGGAAGTCGTCGTCGGCCAGGATCAGACAGCAAGGAGGTGTCTGTGGAGTGACCTGTAACTGATTGCTATAGAGCTGTTCGAGCTCAGGAGAAGCATCCTCACCGATCAGGCAGTTGTGCGAATCCATGTGAGTGATCTCCTTATCCATCGAGATCACCGGATAGAAGAGAATCTGGAAGTTAGGACGGGTCAGCGAGTCGTTATGCGTACAGATGGTCGAAGCCAAGTGACCACCGGCCGACGAACCGAGGACGCCGACTTTTGTCGGATTGATTCCCCATTCCGTAGCCTTCTCACGGATCAGTCGCATCGCCTCAGTCGCATCGCTGATAGGTACTTCGGTCACACCCATTGGCATACGGTAGTTGAGCACCACGGTCGTGATACCCTGTGCATTGAAGACATTGGCCCAGTCATAGCCTTCCTGACCCAAAGAGAGCACGCGGTAACCACCGCCAGGGATGACGAGGATCGCCATATCGGTCTTCACCGAATCTTCTGGCACGAAGACTCGTACCATAGGCTTAAAGTTACGTGCCTCATCGTTATAAGGCTGAGTCTTGTCAATGCCATTGCTGTTTGGCAGACCATTCTGCCAGAGGTCGATGTCGAATGTCTTAGCAGTCTGCGCCATAGCACTCAGCATGGTGCCGACCATCATCAAAGATAACAAGAATTTTTTCATATATGTAATAAGGTAATGTGTTATTTTCACGGCAAAAATAAGGATTTTTACAACACAAGCAAAAGTTTCAGTCAGAAAAGTATCTTTTTCAGTCCGTTTTTTCTGCAAATCCCCAAAAATGAGGATTGCTCACCCCAAAAAAAGGACGTATCTTTGCGGCCGCTAAAATTAAAAATTTGTTATGGCACTTTTTTTATCAATATTTTTACTTCTTTCCCTGTTTACCGAAAATACAGAAGCTCTGCGCGATACAATCCGTCTGGAAGAGGTGGAGATCCTCTCACATATCAAAGAGAACGGCGGCATGCGCCAACAGCCATCGGCCGTGACACTCATCACACAGCAAGAATTAGAAGCTTCGCACATCACGTCGCTCAAGGCGGCTTCGGCTCTCGTACCGAATCTTTTCATCCCCGATTATGGCAGTCGCATGACCAGTGCCATCTACATCCGTGGCATCGGTAGTCGCATCAACACCCCTTCTGTTGGCCTTTATGTCGATGACGTACCTTATGCCGACAAGTCAGCTTTCGACTTCAATTTCTACGATATAGAGCGCATCGACGTACTGCGCGGTCCACAGGGTACACTCTATGGCCGAAACACCATGGGTGGCCTCGTGAAGGTCTATACCCGCAATCCGTTCTATTATTCTGGCACCGACGTGAAACTCGGCATGGCCTCTGGCGACACTCATCGCAGCGCCTCACTCTCCCATTACCATCGTGTCAGCGATCAGATGGCCTTCTCGGCAGGCGGTTATTACGAAGGGAGCGACGGCTTCTTCCGCAACGGTCTGACCGGCAAGAAAGCCGACGGCATGGAGTCGGGCGGAGGTCGCATCCGTGCCATCTGGCTTCCCGCTACCGATTGGAAGATGGATCTTACCCTCGGCTATGACTACTCCGACGAAGGCGCTTATCCTTATTACTATACGGGCAATATCGGAGCCACATCGGCCGAAAAGGATCCTTATGCCCAACACATCGGTCAGATCTCCAACAACCGCGAGAGCCGTTACCGCCGAGGCCTCTTCAATGCCGGTCTCAACCTCGAATACAAGGCCGACCGTTGGCAGATGAACGCTATCACCGGTTATCAGCAGATCACTGACCGCATGTTCATGGATCAGGACTTCCTGAGCGACGACATCTATACGCTCGAACAGCGTCAGCGCATCCATACCTTCACCGAGGAGATCACCTTCAAGAACCGTGGCACGAGCCGCTGGCAATGGATCTCAGGCGTCAATTTCATGTACCAGAGCCTCCACACCGAGGGTCCTGTGCATTTCTTCTCCGACGGTCTCCGCTGGCTTGAGAGCAACGTCAACAGCAACCTGCCCGACGTAAGTCAGATCCCTTCGTTGAGCAAAATGGGCTTCACCGGCATGGGAGTCAACTTCCGTGGCGATGACCTGCTGATGGGAGGTAGTTTCGACACGCCTACCCTCGGTTTTGCAGCGTTCCACCAGTCATCTATCAACCTCACCGACAAGCTGTTGCTCACCGCAGGCATCCGTCTTGACTACGAACATCTCCAGATGGATTACAATGCACCCGCACACGTCGACTTCGGTTTCCGCATGCCCAATCCTCGTGTCCCGATGATGAATCTCGACCTGCAGGATCTGAGCACCGACCTGCTCTATGAAGGCCAGTTGCAGAACGACCGTTTCCGCCTCTTGCCTAAGCTCTCGCTCAAATACGACTTCACCCAGAGCAGCAACGTCTACACCTCCTTCAGCATGGGTCAGCGCTCTGGCGGTTACAATGTGCAGATGTTCTCCGACCTCCTGCAAGGCGCTTTGCGCGGCAAGATGATGGACGGAATCAAAGACGGACTCAAGCAGTATTTCAGCCAGATCAACGGCATTCCACCTACGGTCTCGGGTATGATGACCGAGATGATGCCTTCGTTCGACGCACCGACCACCGATCAGATCGTCTACGCGCCAGAATACTCATGGAACGTGGAACTCGGTACGCACCTCACCCTCGCCGATCATACCCTCTCGCTCGATGCGGCGATCTTCTACAGCCGTATCTACGATCAGCAGATCTCACGCTTCGCCCCTACAGGCCTTGGCCGTATGATGGTCAATGCCGGCAAGAGCGAGAACTATGGCAGTGAGCTCTCCCTGCGTTGGCAACCCGTCCGTGCCCTGACCCTCAGCGGCAACTACGGCTATACACACGCCACGTTCATCGACTACGACGATGGTAAGGGAGCAGACTATTCGGGCAACTACGTGCCTTTCGTCCCAATGCACAACCTCAACCTCGATGCCGCATATACCTGGGCCTTAGGCTCTTCCGACAGTGATCATCGTCTCACCTTAGGCGCCAATATCACGGGCACGGGCGACATCTACTGGACAGAAAACAACTACGTCAGCCAACCATTCTACTCTCTCTATGGTGCCCGACTGACGTACGAAGCTCCACGCTTCACCATCAACCTCTGGAGCAAGAACCTGAGCAACAAACGTTACAACACGTTCTACTTCGAGAGTGTCAACCACGGATTTGAGCAGCACGGCAAGCCGGCGCAGATCGGTGTAGATTTCACCTTACATCTATAAATCACAGTCCCGTCAGGTAACTGCGCAATGCTTCGACGTAGGTCGTCATGGCCACACGTCCAGTGTCGGTAATACGGCAGATCGTTCGCGGACGACTACCCTCCTGTGTCTTCGTGACGCTGATGTATTCGGCCGCACTGAGCTTATCGAGCTGAATACTCAGATTGCCTGCCGTCGCCTCCGTCTTCTCTTTCAGATAGACGAAGTCCGCCTCATCGACACTCAGGAGTATCGACATGATAGCCAATCGTAACTGGCTATGCAATAGAGGATCAAGTTCGGTCATCATGCCTGCAGTTCTTTATTGGCCTTCTTGGCTTTGTAGTTGAGTATATGACCAGGAATAACCAGATTGACAATCATACAAACGGCCATAAGGAGCACCCACTTGATAGAAATAAAGGGACCTCCTGTGCACAAGGTTGCAAGAAAAGCGCCAGCACAACCAAAACCGAATATTGCGCAATGCTGTAAGCGGCTCTCATTAAGGATAGTACCCGTACAATAGGTACCGATAGCAGGAAGTAACAAACCCAGCAGGAACATTCCTGACCAAAGTCTTGGTTCTTCAAACTTAATCAAACAGAAAACAGCATAAATGCCAAAAATAATAGACAGGCAGCTCCAGATACTATTGATACTCTTTGTAGTATAAGTTTTTGGCGCTTTGTTCAACTTCTTCATTCTGCGCGCCATAATTCCTGCAGTGATGAAGCCAATGACCGGAATAGCCATAAAAAGCCAACCCCAGCCGCCTTCTCTGCGGATATAAGTCATCGCAACCACTGCGAGCGAGAAAAACACATTCAGATAGCCCCACATCAGGAACATATCACCCGATCCGATGGCCGAATCCTTCTTGGTCTGTTGTATCATGCGAGTGATGAGCTCCAAGCTCTCCTGCTCGTTAATCTTCTTGTCTTCCATAATTTTGTTTGTTTTGACGATTGTCATTGATGAATGTTAATAATGCTTGTTAGTTTATTTTGTAAACCATTTCTCGAAAAAGAGAAGCAGCGCTGTCGACATCCGCTGCTTGCGTCTTGGCCTTTGACTACTCTTTTTCTTGTCTTTGGTCGATGCAAAGGTAGGTTAGTTTACAAAATAAACCAAACTTTTTTTCGAGAAAATTAGTCAGAAAACCAGAAACCAACCATAAATCCGCATCTTTTGAAACGTTCAGTTTACAAAATAAACTAAATTGGTTTACAAAATAAACCGAATAAAGGATAAGACAGAGTCCACCAAAATGCAACGCAGACAATGCAGAAAGGACTGCCAACCGCCCAGCGCACGGCAAAAATGCATTTTTACATCAAATAAATGCATCGGTCCATTATTTTTCCCTATCTTTGAGCGCAAGTAAATACTCTTTAATTATATAATGTCATCACTCAACTGGCCCCTCATCAAGCAGACTTGCGGCAAGCTCCTGCTCCTCGAGTCATCGTTCATGGCACTGGCAACGCTGGTGTCATGCTACTGTTGGTGGGCCAATGCCGAGCAGGACACCCTGGCTCTGGCCATCCCTACCATACTCTGCGCGCTCCTCGGGTGGATGCTTGTCATGGGCCGCAAACAAGTCTCACAGCGTGTCACACAGCGCGAGGGGTACTTCATCGTCTCGGTGATGTGGATCCTCTTCTCGGTCATCGGCATGCTGCCTTATCTGATCTATGGCACTTGCTCCACGGTGTGCGACGCGTTCCTTGAGACCATGTCCGGATTCACCACCACAGGATGCACTGTGCTCAATGATATCGACACCCAGCCGCACGGCATCCTCCTGTGGCGCAGCATGACCCAGTGGATCGGAGGCCTCGGCATCGTGGTCTTCTCATTGGCTTTACTGCCTAAGATCAACGGCGGTAACGTGCAGATGTTCAGCGCCGAAGTGACGGGCATGACCATCGACAAACTCCGTCCTCGCATCCAGGACACCTCGCGCCGCCTGTGGTTCATCTACGTCGGCCTGACCGCCGCCTGCTTCGTCTGTTATCTGCTCGGAGGCATGTCGGTGTTCGATGGCGTCTGCCATGCCATGACCACCCTGGCCACCGGCGGATTCTCCACCCATCAGGCCAGCATCGGATGGTTCCATTCGGCATTTATCGAGTATGTCTGCGCCCTCTTCCTCTTCATTGCCAGCATCAACTTCTCGCTGTTCTACATGGTGCAACGCGGCGTCTATCGTCAGTTCTGGAGCAACGAGGAGTTCCGATGGTTCGTCTATATCGTGCTCGGTTTCACCCTCGTATTTATCCTCCAGTTCTTCGTCGAGCCTTTCCACAGTGCATTGTCGGCCGAGCGTGCCGAAGCCTTACCGCACGGCATAGAAGCCACCATCCGCGCCGCACTTTTCCATGTCATCACGATCATCTCCACCTGCGGCTTCCAGGCCGAGACATACGACTATCAGCTCTGGGGCGCCTCATTCTGGTTGCCCACCCTTTTCCTGATGGCCTGCGGAGGTTGCGCCGGTTCCACAGCCGGTGGCTTCAAGGTCCTGCGCGTAGTGATCCTGATCAAGAATCTGTTCTCCACGCTCTATCATTCCGTCGTGTCCTTCTCGTTCAATTCGGTGATGCTCGATGGCCGTCCGCTCCGCTCGGAGTTCCTACAGCGCACGTTGGCCTTCGTCTTCCTCTTTTTCGTCATCTCGTTTGCCTGTATCCTCGTGCTGATGTGGGAAGGCCTGGACATGGTGACCGCTCTCGGCACCACCATCTCCGCCATCGGCAACTGTGGCCCGGGCCTCGGATCGACAGGCCCCGCCTTCACCTGGGCCGATCTCCCCTCACTGAGCAAATGGCTCCTCAGCTTCGCCATGCTCATCGGCCGTCTCGAGATCTTTACCTTCATCCTTTTGTTCACACGCGTATTCTGGAGGGAGAAATGACACTTTCAATTCCCAAAGTTCTCTTTCACGGGCATGAAAGGCCCATCCGAATATCAAAAGTAAGCCTTCACGGGCGTGAAAGGTTAATACGAAATTCAAAATTCATAATTCATAGTTGTTTGTCGCGCAATTATTGCGGCCCTCAGGCAATTATGAATTATGAGTTTTCATTTTTAAATTCTCAATCATGAATTCTCAATTATCAATTAAAACTTTGTTTTCCGATTTTCCCGCTGCAAAGATACGCCCACTTTTTTGCGGTCTAAAATTTTTTGCCAATTTTTTCCTCCATCTGTCATTTTTTTTTTACACTTTTCCAGAGATATTTGTCAACAAATTCCGGACAAAGTCAACTTTCTTAGGAAAAGCGTCAACTAAGTCAGGAAAAGACACACCCCCACACTCGATTTTTTTCAGTTTTTCAGTTTTTCAAAAAAAAATCCAGATTGAAAATACGATTTTAGATCTTTAATTATATATAATATAATTAACTATTTCTTTTATTCAAAAAAAATTTTTGAAAACTGAAAAACTGAAAAAAAATGGGTTCATTTTAATGTGGATGATGACGACAAAACCACTATAACGATTTGTTCGAGTGGTTCGAACTACAAGACGAAGGTCATTGCTATCTCGGAGTCGGGTCTTTACTCGCTGATCCTTGCCTCGAAGCTGGCGCAGGCCATGGCAGAAGCTGGAGGACACAGTCGGCAGGGACAAAAAAGGAGCAATATCACGATGGATATTGCTCCTTATGCTAATTAATTATATTGTCTGGGGTTAGATTTTATCATTGTTGCAGGCCATGGTAAGCGTGTCCTGCAGACGAGCATATTCCTTGGAAGAAAGATACTTCTGAAGGAGTTCGATATGATGCGGATTATGAAGGTCGGAACCGAGGTATGAGACGAGGCCTTCGTCGAGAAGACGCATAGCTGTCTTCTGCGCATGTTCGCCATAGTAACCACTAAAACTCAATAGGTTACACTGGAATTCCACACCAAGGTCTGCGAGGTGCTCGTATGCTCGTAATCCGCGCTGAATATAGTAGTGGTAGCGCTCTGGATGTGCCATGATCAGGAACCATCCGCGCGACTGCAATTCACGTAAAACGTCGTCAAGATTATAGAGTGGCTGTCCGAAACTGTTCTCGATGAGAAGATAGCGGTCCTTCAATGGTCGCAACTGACACTGCTCCTCGCCCCATTTGCCACTTTCCATCATATGGATGAAACTCTCGTCGAGGCGATATTCGAAACTGAAACCTTCGAGCGTCAAGGGAACCTCTGCCTTCTCGACTTCTGCACTCAACGACTGATAGAGCGGCTCGATCTTCTCAGGGGTATTGAGGAATTTCGGCTCGGTATGATGGGGTGTGAAAACGACACGTTCGATACCCATGGACGAGAGGCCTCGGAGGAGCTGAAGCGATTCGTCTGGGGTAGCAGATCCATCATCGACGCCAGGTATGATATGACAATGCAGCTCACGCTTGTAGGGCATGGGCAACATCTCGCGGTGTCGATGAAAGAGAAAGTCTAAAAACATATCTGCATTTAATTTTGCAGCGCAAAGTTAACCCATTTTGCGTTACTTTGCAAATTTTGAAGAAAAAAAGTACATTTCCGATGATTGAAACAAGGTTTTTTCGGGCAAAAAGGTCTTCGAATCGGTCATTCGCGTAAAAAAAGAGGAGAAAAAATGCCATGGAATGAAAGATTTTATTATCTTTGCACCGTTGTATGCACGCGCATTCGCACAGCGCAAGCACGTCGGCATGCACACAAAACCTTATTACAATGCCAAAACAATACTAATCAAAAATACCTAATCAGGATGAAATCTTTTCTTAAGAATGCAGGTGTTGCCCTCTTGGCAGTAACACCTATCCTCATGACCAGCTGCACTCAGAAGCAGCAGGCCGCTGAGCCTGAGCTTACCAAGTCAGGTCTCGATCCTCAGAAATTCGCTGCTACCATCAAAGGTAAGACCACAGCGCTCTACACCCTCACCAATGCCAATGGCATGGAGGTTTGCATCACCAACTATGGTGGTCGTGTAGTTTCGCTCGTCGTACCTGATCGTGACGGCAAACCAACTGACGTAGTACTCGGTTTCGACAACGTGGCTCAGTATGCAGACACCGAGAACTCTCCAAGCGACTACGGCTCATCTGTAGGCCGTTATGCTAACCGCATTGCCGGTGGCAAGTTCACCCTCAACGGTGAGGAGATCCAGCTCACACAGAACGACGGCCCTAACTGCCTCCATGGCGGCGGCGCTACCGGCTGGATGCACCAGGTCTATGACGCTGAGCAAATCGGCGACTCTTGCCTCAAGCTCACCATCGTGGCTGAGGACGGCGAGAACGGATTCCCTGGCACTGTAACCGCTATCACTACCTACACCGTCAAGGCTGACAACACCCTCGACATGGTATGGGAGGCTACTACTGACAAGGAGACCATCATCAACCAGACTAATCACAACTACTATAACCTCAATGGTGACTTCACCAAGCCAGGTACCGACATGCTTCTCTACCTCAACGCTGAGAACTACACCCCATCGGATGCTCTCTACATCCCAACTGGTGAGATCAAGCCTGTGGAGGGTACTGTATTCGACTTCCGCCAGCCAACTGCCATCAGCCAGGCTATCGGTGCCGACTTCGACCAGGTACAGAACGCTCGTGGCGGTATCGACCACAACTTCTGCCTCAACACTGCTGGTGACGACACCCAGGTCTGCGCTTCGCTCTACTCTCCTAAGACCGGTATCTTCATGGAGATGTATACCAACGAGCCAGGCGTTCAGTGCTACACCGGCAACTTCCAGGGCGTAGACGGTGAGACTGAGATCGCTCACAAGGGCGGTGTATATCCTCAGTACGTAAGCGTATGTCTCGAGAGCCAGAAGTATCCTGACTCACCTAACAAGCCTGAGTGGGCTCAGCCTAACCTCAAGCCAGGTGAGAAGTACTACAGCCATGCGGCTTACAAGTTCTCCGTAAACTAAACTATCACACACGAATTATCATAAATGATCACGAATTTTTCATAAATAATATTTTTGAGTAATTCATGACAATTCATGATAATTCATGTTTAAGAAAAAAATCTATTATTATAATCTATTATTTCTAATTGTATTATGGCACAGCAAAAACGCAACTGGGTCGCAATCATTACCATGTTTGCACTCTTCGCTATGGTTGGCTTCGTAACCAACCTGGCAGCTCCATTCGGCAACATCTGGGGCTTCAAGTATGAATCTGCCGGCATGCTCGGCAACCTCATGAACTTCACCGCTTACCTCTTCATGGGTATTCCTGCAGGTAACATGCTTACCACTGTAGGTTACAAGAAGACTGCACTCATCGGCATGTGTGTAGGCGTTGTAGGTCTCTTTATTCAGTATCTTTCAAGTGTCATGGGCGCTGACATTATCGTCACTGGCGACTATGCTTTGAACCTCTTTATCTACCTCCTCGGTGCTTTGGTCTGCGGCTTCTCAGTTTGTATGCTCAACACCGTGGTTAACCCTATGCTCAACCTCCTCGGTGGTGGTGGCAAGATGGGCAACCAGCTCCTTCAGTTCGGTGGCGCTTGCAACTCTCTCGCAGGTACTGCTGCTCCTTATCTCGCTGGTGCTCTCATCGGCACTATTACTAAGGACACCGCTATGAGCGACGTTACTCCATTGCTCTTCATCGGTATCGGTATCTTCATCGTAGCAATCATCATCATCGGCAGCCTTAAGATCGAGGAGCCACAGGCTAACCTCTCACAGGTTACCTTCGAGCACTCTCCTATCGCTTTCCGTCACTGCTTGCTCGGCGTTATCGCTATCTTCTTCTATGTAGGCGTTGAGGTAGGTATTCCTGCTCAGATGAACTTCTACGTATCGAGCATGCCATTCGAAGGCGCTGCTACCGTTGGTGGTTCGCTCGCTGCTCTCTACTGGCTCCTCATGCTCTGCGGCCGTCTGGCCTCTGGCTCATTGCTCGGCAACGTTTCTTCAAAGACTCAGTTGACTTTCGCTTCGGCTATCGCTATCGGCTTGCTCCTCATCGCAGTATTCCTGCCTGAGAGCGTGACCATCAACCTCTATGGTGGCGAAGTTCCTATGAAGTGTCTCTTCATCTTCCTCTGTGGTCTCTGCACTTCAGTCATGTGGGGTGGTATCTTCAACCTCGCTACTGAGGGCCTCGGCAAGTACACTGCTAAGGCTTCTGGTCTCTTCATGGCCATGGTTGTAGGTGGTGGCATCATGCCATTCCTTCAGGACCTCATCGGTGTCAACGTGGGCCGTATCGCTAGCTACTGGCTCTCTATCGCTATGTTGGCTTATATCCTCTTCTATGCTGCTATTGGTAGCAAGAACGTAAATAAAGACATCAAAGTTGATTAATATTTTCCGGTTATTAAAGGGTTTTCCGCCCTTTAATAACCTTTGCTGACCTATATACATATACATATATATAACACATATTATTTTCTCAACACTAAATTCACAACTAATATGAGTGTAATTGATGCTCTGCAAAGTAGTGGTTTCTCTACCATTGACTTTGTCATCCTCATTGCCTATCTCATTGTCTTGGTAGGCCTTGGACTTTTCCTCAGCCGTTCGAAGGACGGTCAGGAGAAGAGCGCTAACGATTACTTCCTCGCAGGCAACACCCTTACCTGGTGGGCAGTAGGCGCATCTTTGATTGCGGCCAACATCTCGGCCGAACAGTTTATCGGCATGTCTGGTACCGGCTTCGCTGACGGTATCGCTATTGCAGCATACGAGGTCATGGCCGCTATCACCCTCGTAGTGATCGGCAAGTTCCTCCTCCCTGTGATGCTCGATCGTAAGATCTTCACCATTCCACAGTTCCTCCGCGAGCGCTATAACGACGGCGTAGGTTTCGCATTCTCTGTACTGTGGCTCTTCCTTTATGTCTTCGTCAACCTCACGTCTGTGGCTTGGCTCGGCGCTTTGGCTATCGAGCAGATCCTCGGCCTTCAGGGCTTGGCTGTGAGCTTCCTTGGCATGGAGATCAGCATCCGCATGATCATCGTCTTCCTGCTCTTCGTCATTGCAGGTATCTACTCTATCTACGGTGGTCTTGCTTCTGTAGCTTGGACCGACGTAATGCAGGTTACCTTCCTCGTAGGTGGTGGTTTGATCACTGCTTATGTGGCTTTGAAGGAGATGGGCCTTATCTTCGGCACTGATGCAATGGGTGCACTTGGTAAGATCTACACCGACCTCACCACAGGCAACTATTCTCACGATACTCACTTCCACCTCGTAATTCAGGAGTCGCACAATGCTTCGGCATTTGCTAACGTACCTGGTATTGCTGCTGTGGTAGGTGGTGTATGGTTGACCAACCTCGGTTACTGGGGCTTCAACCAGTATATCATCCAGAAGGGTCTTGCTGCTAAGGGCATTAACGAGGCTAAGAAGGGTTTGATCTTCGCTGGTTTCTTGAAGATCCTCATCCCATTCATCGTTGTATTGCCAGGTATCTGCGCTTACTACATCGGCCAGAACCCAGACGCATTTGCTTCAATGAACCTCCAGGGTAAGATCAACATCCCAGATGACGCTTATCCTTGGCTCATCCGCAACTTTACTCCTACAGGCATCAAGGGCCTCTCATTCGCTGCTTTGGCTGCTGCTATTATCTCTTCTTTGGCATCTATGTTCAACAGTACTTCTACTCTGTTCACCATGGATATCTATAAGAAGTATGTCAACCCAGGCGCCTCTGACAAGAAACTCGTTAACGTGGGTCGTATGACTTCGATCGTTGCATTGATCATCGCCCTCATCACTGTTAAGCCTTTGCTCGGTGGCATTCCACAGGCATTCCAGTACATTCAGGAGTATTCTGGCTTCATCTATCCAGGTATCATCACCGTATTCGGTTTGGGTCTTCTCTGGAAGCGTGCTAGCTCTACTGCTGCTGTTTGGACCGCTATCATTACCATCCCACTCGGCGTATTGTTCAAGATCTTCTTGGGCGACGTTCCATTCCAGTTCCGTGCCGGCTATATCTTCATCATTGTAGTTTCATTCTTCATCATCGTTTCTTTGCTCGACAAGAAGTTCATCAGCGCTACTGCTACTGACAAGAAGGATATTGCTACCATGGAGAAGTGGGCTAAGATCCTCGGCGGTGCAGGTATCGCAATGATCATCATGGCTCTCATCGTAGTATGCATGGGCATGGGTCACGACGTGAAGGATCCAGACAACAACATGATCGATTACCTCAACGATATCGGCTTCCAGGCATTCATCTTCTTCGGCGTCCTCGTCGGCTGCAATGGTGTATGGCTCTGGAGCAACGCTCACTCAGACAAGCAGGATCCTAAGGCTCTGCCTATCGACCTCAAGCTCTTCCAGACCGATAAGGGTTATACCTATGGTGCTCTCGGCATTGCGGTTATCACTATGATCCTGTACGTGCTTCTGTGGTAATAACAATTAAAGGGTTATTAAGGGGAGTGAAAAAGTAGTGAAAGGGTAGTGAAAAGGACGATAGTACTTGTGCGCAACATTACTTTACTGCTATGGATAATAATTTCAGCAATATAATTGCTTGGCAAAAAGCCCATGATTTTGTCCTGGCAGTCTATGATAAGACAAACAGTTTTCCGTCTTATGAGCGCCATGGTCTTTGGTCTCAATTTACACGCGCAGCAGTTTCGATTGCTGTAAATATTGCTGAAGGGTCCCGAAAACTCGGCAAAGCTGACAAGCTAAGATTTTTGAACATCTCGCAAGGCAGCCTTGACGAATGTAGATATTATATCATTCTGGCCCATGATCTTCACTACATTTCAGATGAGGATTTCAATTTGCTAGAATATAAAGCAAATGGCGTCAGTTGGTACTTAAATGCTTATATTGACGGCATTATTCGGAACTCGGGAATAAAAGATTGAAATACTAGACATTCGTCCCTTTCACTACTCTTTCACTCCCCTTAATAACCCTTATAAACACTTTAAATAACATGCTTGAAGAACTCAAACAAAAAGTTTTCGATGCCAATATGGACCTCGTAAAGCAGGGCCTTGTTATCTATACCTGGGGCAATGTTTCTGGCATCGACCGCGAAAAAGGATTAGTAGTCATCAAGCCTTCTGGCGTTGATTATGACGTGATGAAGGTTGACGATATGGTTGTAGTAAGCCTCGAGACCGGTAAGGTCGTAGAGGGCGAACTCAACCCATCGAGCGACACACCTACACACCTTGCTCTCTATCGTGCATTTCCTAACATCCAGGGCGTAGTTCACACACATTCAACCTATGCTACCGCATTTGCAGAGGCTGGCCGTGACATTCCAAACATCGGTACCACTCACGCAGACTATTTCTATAAGGAGATTCCTTGCACACGTGATATGACCGAGGCTGAGGTTAAGGGCCAGTACGAGCTTGAGACCGGCAACGTCATCGTGGACGAATTCCTTAACATCCGCAAGATCAATCCTGATCATACTCCTGCTGTACTCGTTAAGAACCATGGTCCTTTCTCATGGGGCACCTCTCCTGCCAACGCTGTTTACAATGCAAAGGTGATGGAGCAGTGCGCTAAGATGGCTTTCGTCGCATTCAGCGTCAATCCTAATCTCACCATGAACCCACTGCTCATCGAGAAGCACTACATGCGTAAGCATGGTCCTAATGCTTATTACGGACAGAAAGGACAGCAGCACTAAAGCAAAGCTTAATTGAAAATTGACAATTGATAATTGATAATTATCAGATGAAGGAGGATAATCCTTTAAAGGATAAGAGTTTTGAATTCTCTGTCAGGATTGTAAATCTATATAAATACTTGTCCAACGAGAAGAAAGAAACCATAATGTCCAAGCAGGTATTCCGAAGCGGCACAAGTATTGGTGCCAACGTATGTGAAGGATTGCAAGGTATTAGTACTGCAGATTTTTTATCAAAATTATCTATTTCGCTTAAAGAAGCATGCGAAACAGATTATTGGCTACGCCTACTACATAGAACGGGATATCTGGAAGATATATTATTTGATAGTATCATCAATGATTGTCAAGAATTGATAAAGCTTCTAACATCAATAATAAAGAGTACAAAAGAGAAACAACTAATCAAATAATTGAGCGACTGACAATAATTATCAATTATCAATTATTAATTAAATTTGAAAACCATGTTTGAAAATTTAGAGCTTTGGTGGGTAACCGGTGCTCAGTTGCTTTACGGAGGCGAGACAGTAAAGATCGTCGATGGTCACTCTCAGGAAATGGTGGCTGGTCTGAATGAAACTGGCATCATCCCTATCAAGGTAGTATATAAAGGTACCGCTAACTCTTCGAAGGAAGTAGAGAGCGTGATGCTTGAGGCTAACAATGCACCTCAGTGTGCAGGCGTGATCCTCTGGATGCATACTTTCTCTCCTGCTAAGAAGTGGATCAAGGGCCTTCAGCGCCTCAAGAAGCCTATGCTTCACTTCCACACTCAGTACAACGCTGAGATTCCTTGGGACACCATGGATATGGACTTCATGAACCTCAACCAGTCAGCTCACGGAGATATCGAGTTTGGTCATATCTGCACTCGTATGCGTATCCCTCGCAAGGTAGTCGTTGGCTACTGGAAGAGCGAGGAGGCTCAGAAGAAGATCGCTGTATGGGCTCGCGTAGCTGCTGGTGTAGCTGATGCTCATGACGTCCGTTGCTTGATGTTCGGCATGAACATGAACAACGTAGCTGTTACCGATGGTGACCGCGTAGAGTTCGAGCAGCGTCTCGGCTATCACGTTGACTACTATCCAGTTTCTTCATTGATGGATTACTTCAAGCAGGTAACCGACGCTGAGGTTGACGCTCTCGTGGAGGAGTACAAGCAGCAGTATACCATCAAGATCGACGAGTCAGGCGAAGAGGTATACTGGGAGAAGGTTCGCAACGCCGCTAAGGCTGAGATCGCTATCCGTCGCGTTTTGAAGGACGAAGGCGCTACTGCTTTCACCACCAACTTCGATGACCTCGGCGATGCAGATATCACCTCTCCAAACTTCTGTGGTTTCGATCAGATCCCTGGCCTTGCTTCACAGCGCTTGATGGCTGAGGGTATCGGCTTCGGTGCAGAGGGCGACTGGAAGACTGCATGTCTCTACCGCACTCTCTGGGTTATGAACCAGGGTCTCTCTAAGGGTTGCTCATTCCTCGAGGACTACACCCTCAACTTCGATGCAAACCAGACCTCTTCACTCCAGAGCCACATGCTCGAGGTTACTCCTCTTATCGCTCCAGACAAGCCAAAGCTCGAGGTTCACTTCCTCGGCATCGGTATCCGCAAGCAGCAGACCGCTCGTCTCGTCTTCACCTCGAAGACCGGCGCTGGCTGTAAGGCCACTATCGTTGACCTTGGCAACCGCTTCCGCCTCATCACCAGCGACGTAGAGTGCATCGAGCCTAAGCCAATGCCAAAGCTCCCTGTAGCTTCTGCTCTCTGGGTTCCACAGCCAACCTTCGAGATCGGTGCAGGTGCATGGATCCTTGCAGGTGGTACTCACCACAGTGCATTCTCTTACGAGATCACCGCAGAATACTGGGAGGATTTCGCAGAGATGACTGGCATCGAGTTCATCGGCATCAACAAGGATACCACGATCAGCGGCTTCAAGCAGCAGCTCAGAAACAATGAGGTTTATTATATGCTTAACAAGGCGCTGATGTAAAGAATGACCCACCCCATCCCTCCCTCATAGGGAGGGTGACTATTAGTTAGTTTTTGGGGCAATTCACATTATTAACTATATAACCGCATTACCACCCTGCGGCAAGATTTGGTAACATTCAAATCCCCTCCCTATGAGGGAGGGTTAGGGTGGGTCCTTATGACCGCAAGAGAAACTATAATAAACGGTAAAGCCGTTCTCGGTATCGAGCTTGGCTCAACCCGTATCAAGGCTGTCCTCATCGATCAGGACAACAAGCCTATCGCACAAGGCTCACACGAGTGGGAGAACCAGCTCGTCGATGGCCTTTGGACCTATTCAACTGAAGCTATCTGGTACGGTTTGGAGGATGCTTATGCTGACCTCCGTAAGAACGTAAAGAAGGAGTATGACTGCGAGATCGAGATCCTCGCAAGCATCGGTATCTCAGCTATGATGCACGGCTACATGGCATTCGGTCCTACCGGCATCGCTACCCATGGCGCACCAGCTTCTGAGGCAGAGAAGATCCTCGTTCCTTTCCGCACCTGGCGTAACACCAACACCGGTAAGGCAGCTGCAGAGCTCTCTAAGCTCTTCAACTATAACATTCCACTCCGTTGGAGCATCTCGCACCTTTACGAGGCTATTCTCGACAACGAGGAGCATGTACCAGGCATCACCTACCTCACCACTTTGGCAGGTTATATCCACTGGCGTCTCACCGGTGAGAAGGTACTCGGCATTGGCGATGCTTCAGGTATGATTCCTGTTGATCCTGAGACCAAGAACTACAACGCTGAGATGGTTCAGAAGTTCAACGAACTCGTCGCTCCTAAGGGCTTCCCTTGGAAGTTGGAGGATATCCTTCCACAGTGTGTCTGCGCAGGTCAGAAGGCAGGCTTCCTGACTCCTCACGGTGCACAGCGCCTCGATATCTCTGGTCACTTGAAGCCAGGTATCCCATTCTGTCCTCCTGAGGGTGACGCAGGTACTGGCATGGTTGCTACCAACGCTGTTAAGCAGCGAACCGGCAACGTTTCTGCAGGTACTTCATCGTTCTCAATGATCGTACTCGAAAAGGATCTCTCTAAGCCAAACGAGATGATTGATATGGTAACCACTCCAGACGGCTCGCTCGTAGCTATGGTTCACTGTAACAACTGTACCTCAGACATCAACGCTTGGGTGAAGCTCTTCAAGGAGTATCAGCAGTTGCTCGGCATCGAGGTAGACATGAACGACATCTATGGCAAGCTCTACAACCACGCTCTCACCGGCGATAAGGATTGTGGTGGTGTCATCGCTTACAACTTCATCTCAGGCGAGCCAGTTGCAGGCCTTCAGGAAGGTCGTCCACTCGTGATGCGTTCGGCTAACGACCGCTTCAACCTCGCTAACCTCATGCGCGCTAACCTCTATGCTACCGTAGCAGTATTGAAGCTCGGCAATGACGTACTCTTCAAGGAGGAGAACGTACAGGTAGACCGCATCACCGGTCATGGAGGTCTCTTCAAGACTCCAGGTGTAGGTCAGAAGGTTCTTGCTGCTGCGCTCAACTCTCCTATCTCTGTCATGGAGACCGCAGGCGAAGGTGGTGCATGGGGTATCGCACTCCTTGCTAACTACTGTGTAAGCAATCCTGACAACCTCAACCTCGCAGATTACCTCGAGCAGGTTGTATTTGCTGGCAATACCGGCGTTGAGATCGCTCCAGATCCTGCTGACGTTGAGGGCTTCAACCAGTATATCAAGACCTATAAGGCTTGTATCCCTGTAGATCAGGCTGCAGTTGATTGCAAGAAGTAATTCTTTACGCGCGAAACCTTATTATAATTTAAAAATGTGGTTTCGCACGAATCTAAAGCCTCAAAGTCATACACATTGGAGGTTTCGTAAAGGTCTAAAGCCGCTAAATTGTACTGAATTGAGGCTTTGCACAAATCTAAAGCCACAAAGTTGTACACATTTGTGGTTTCGCAAAGATCTAAAACCACAAATGTGTACCGATTTATGGTTATAAATGTTAAGACTGGTGGAGTTCCATCAGTCTTAACTATTTTATAACATTTTCCGGACATTTTTTATTGACATTTAACATTTAAAAATGCAAAGTATATTTTGCATTATCTCTTTTATAGTGTCTTATTCGCAATTATATGCAAATAATTTTCACAAAAATTTATCCGCATATATATTTTTTTTGTGCAACCCAGAATTTCTGACTAACTTTGCACCACCCAAAAGATATAGTTAAGCTATTTTTGCTGTGTGTTATGGTATGAAGATTCCGCAGCTTACATTTCTTAGCGTTATTTTGTAATTAAGTATTGTGTTATTTAAATATTCTTTATCTCAATGAGAAAGCTTTTATCTCTCATTGTAATGTTTATCCTTAGCATTACAATGTTGATGGCTCAGGACCGCACCGTGACTGGTGTTGTCACTTCTGCCGAAGATGGAGAAT
>JAZUIL010000010.1:0-27324 GCA_045642245.1 Bacteroidales bacterium | reverse complement strand
CTGACGACATGCCTGCCAACGAAGAGGCATTCCGCATCTCGAAGGACAACCTGATTAAGAACCTCGCTTCACAGCGTGTCAATAACATCAACATCATCTACAACTACCTGAACGACAAGAAGCTCGGCAACTCTCAGCCAGCCGCCAAGAGCGTTTATGAGGCTCTGCCACAGCTCACACTTCAGGATCTGGTAGCTTTCGAGAAGGAGAATGTAGCGGGTAAACCTCGCCGATATTATATCCTTGGAGACGAGAAGGAACTCGACATGAAGTCGCTGGAGCAGATAGCACCAGTAAAGCGTCTGACACTTAAGGAAATCTTTGGATATTAACAAACATAGGTCGTGGCATTTCGATGCTGCGACCTGTTTCTTTTATCAGGCCTGTCTAACTGCCGAGGAGGAGAAGTAATTCGATGAGCATGATTAACGGATTTGTTTAAGATATTCGATGGCCTGCTTTATGGTGCAGCAATGGTGGAAGAAGAGTGAGCGCTTGCCGTTCTTCTCCTCTAGGCGGCAGGTCTTGGCGTGCGAACCGCAGAAGTCGAGGACACCGTCGAAATGCTTTGAATCATAATAGGTGTCGTCCTGATCGGTGACGAAGAGGCAGCGCATGTGGCCCTGACGGAGGATGATTTTCTCGAAGCCAATCTCACGGCCTAACTGACGAAGCGTGACGACGCGGATGAGTTCCTCGCCTTGTGGTGGGATTGGGCCGAAACGGTCGATCATGCGCTGACGATAGGCTTCGACTTCTTGGGCCTTGGTGAGGCTGTCGAGCTCCTGATAGAGTCCGATACGCTCGGAACTCTCTGGTACGTACGACTCGCCGAAGCTGATGTCGAGATCTGTATCGAGTGCGCATTCGTCGGTGACATTCTCTCCCTCCTGTGGCTCGTTGCTGAAGAGGGTGCGGAACTCGTTGGTCTTGAGCTCCTTGATGGCTTGCTTGAGGATCTTCTGATAGGTCTCGTAGCCGAGGTCGGAGATGAAGCCTGACTGTTCGCCGCCCAGCAGATTGCCGGCACCACGGATGTCGAGGTCCTGCATGGCCAGATGAATGCCGGAGCCAAGGCCCGAGAAGTTCTCGATGGCCTGCAGACGGCGGCGTGCATCCTGGGTGAGGAGGCTGTAAGACGGCGTGACGAGATAACAGAACGCCTTGCGGTTGGTACGGCCTACACGGCCACGCAACTGATGCAGCTCGGAGAGACCGTAGTTCTGCGCATTCATCACGATCATCGTGTTGGCGTTCGGGATGTCAAGTCCGGCCTCGATGATGGTGGTGCAGACGAGGACGTCGTACTCATGGTTGGCAAAGTCGAGGATCAGCTGCTCCACGATCTCGGTCTCCATCTGTCCGTGGCCAAAGGCAACACGTGCGTCAGGGATGAGACGCTCGATACGGGCCTGGATGTCGACGAGTTGCGAGATGCGGTTGTTGATGACAAAGACTTGTCCGTTACGCGAGAGCTCGAAGTTGATGGCTTCCTTGAGGATGGCGTCCTCATCGCGAACGACCTCCGTCTGGATCGGATAACGGTTGGCCGGCGGGGTGGAGATGATGCTGAGGTCACGGGCTCCCATGAGGCTGAACTGGAGGGTGCGCGGGATCGGGGTGGCGGTCATGGTCAGGGTGTCGACGTTGACACGCATGGCTTTGAGCGTCTCTTTGGTCTTGACACCGAACTTCTGTTCCTCGTCGATGATGAGCAGGCCGAGGTCGGCGAACTGGGTGCGCTTGCCGACGAGCTTGTGGGTGCCGATGATGATGTTGATGGAACCGTCCTTCAGGTCCTTAAGAATCTGCGTGGTCTGCTTGCTGGAGCGGGCACGGGTGAGGTAGTCGACGCGGACAGGGAAGTCCTTGAGTCGCTCGGAGAAGGTGCGGTAATGCTGATAGGCGAGGACGGTGGTAGGCACGAGGATGGCCACCTGCTTGCAGTCGTTGCAGGCTTTCAACGCGGCACGGATGGCGATTTCGGTCTTGCCGAATCCGACGTCGCCGCAGATGAGACGATCCATCGGGCGGGAACTCTCCATATCGCGCTTTACGTCGATGGTGGCTTTGAGCTGATCGGGCGTGTCTTCGAACATGAACGAGGCTTCGAGCTCGTGCTGCATCTGGCTGTCAGGACTGAACCGGTAGCCTTCTTCCTGCTTGCGGAGGGCATAGAGCGCGATGAGGTCACGCGCCATGTCCTTCATCTTCTCCTTGGTCTTGTCACGCAGCTTCTCCCAGTTGCCGCTGCCAAGCTTGCTCAGGGATGGTGGCTCAGCTTCCTTGCCGCGGTACTTGCTGAGCTTGTCGAGCTGATGGATGGAGACGAAGAGCAGGTCGCCGTTCTTGTACATGAGCTTGACCACCTCCTGCGTCCTCTGCTGGCCGGTGATAGGGTCAGGCTGTCCCATCGGAAGGTCGACGAGGCCACCGAACTGGCCAATGCCATGATCGACGTGTACGATGTAGTCGCCGATATTAAATTCCATCAACTCCTTGATGCTTAATGCAATCTTGCCTGAACGCGCACGCTCGCTCTTCAGATTGTATTTGTGGAAACGGTCGAAGATCTGATGGTCGGTGAAGTAGCAGATCTTGGTGTCATCGTCGACGAAACCGGCATGGATGGCCTTCGGGACACGATAGAGCTTGTAGTGCTCGCCACGGTCTTCGAAGATGGCTTCGATACGCTCCAGCTGTTTAGGACTGTCAGAGAGAATGTACAGGCGGTAGCCCTGCATCAGATAGCGCTGGAAGTCCTGGCTGATGAGGTCAAAGTTCTTGTGCCACTCTGGCTGAGGTGTGGTGTGGAACTCAATGGTCGAGCGCTTCTTGCCGGAGCCTTTCTTCGGAGCGTCTTCCAACGTGCGGTTGCTGAGCTCGATGGTACAGAAACGGGAGATGGACTCTGCGAAACGCTCGTAGTTGACCAGCTTCTTGAGTGCGTTGAGGTCTCCTTCTTCTGCCGAAAGCAACGACTCGCTGAGGTCCTGCTGGCAGATCTGAGTGACGCGCTCGGTAATCCATGCCGGATCCTGGCAGACGAGCAGCGTAATGGTGGTAGACAGATACTCGAGCAGGGAGATACCGTTGGCTTCCTGCTGGCTGAAGTTTGGCGCAATGGTGAGTTCCTCGAGCGTGTCTTTCGACAGCTGAGAATCTACTTCGAATGTGCGGAGAGAGTCAATCTCGTTGCCGAAGAAGTCGATACGGAACGGGTACTCGCTGCTATAGCTGAATACGTCGAGGATGGAACCACGGACCGCATACTGACCTGGCTCATAGACGTAGTCGACACGCTGGAACCCTTCCTGATGCAGCATGTCGGTGACGAACTTGCTGTCAATCCGCTCGCCACGATGGACGGTGAGGATGGACTCCTGTACTTCCTCGCTCTGTGCTACCTTTTCGGCCAGCGCTTCGGGATAAGTGACGATGAGCAGGCCTTGGGATGACTCCTGGTCCTGCTCGTCAATCCAGCGGTTGATGGTGGAGAGCACTTCAGTGCGGAGAATGGCGTTGGCCGGGTCGGGCTGGCCGTATTTGATGCTACGCTTATAGCCGGAAGGGAAGAAGAGGACACTCTCTTCGCCGCCTACCTGGCAAAGGTCATGATAGAAATAGCCAGCCTGTTCCTCATCATTGAGGATGCAGAGGAAGATGCGGCCGACGGCACTCTTGACCGGTGCAAGGAATGTGGCTGCCGCTGAGCCGGTGAGGCCTTTGAGCTGGATGGTATGTACACAAGGATCTGCTGCAAGGTCGAATGACTGCAGTTTTTTAACGAGAGCATTGAATCTGGGCTTCTGAAGCACCAGGTCTTTAATTTCCATATATATCTGATACGCAAAAGTCGCTGAAAAATCATTTTCAGCGATGCAAAAGTGCACAAAGATAGTTCTTTTTGCAATATCCTCCAAATAATCAGCCACATTTTTTCGAAATAAAATGGGATGATGGCCTTTTCAATTCTGAAAGTTTGTCCGATTGGCTTTTTTTCGTTATCTTTGTGCCATGTAAGCCAGCATTTAAACCACCATCGGGTTATGGGGTCTTAATGATGACTGGTGATAGTATCACTTTCTTGAAATAAATTATTATAGAATATGAAATATGCACTTGTAACAGGTGGTAGCCGCGGCATTGGCCGTGCAGTGAGCATCAAGTTGGCTCAGCTTGGCTACAATGTCCTTATCAACTATGTGAACAATACTGCTGCTGCAGAGGAGACCCTCCAGGCCATCCGTGAGGCAGGCAGCGATGGTGAGATGCTGAAGTTTGACGTCAGTGATGCTGAGCAGGTGAAGAACGCTCTCGAGGCATGGCAGGCTGCTCATACTGACAATGACGAATATATCGAGGTTGTGGTAAACAATGCCGGTATCCGTCGTGACAATGTGATGGCTCTGATGCCAACACAGGACTGGCTCTCGGTCATCAACACCAACCTGAACAGCTTCTTCAATGTGACTCAGCCATTGATCCCTCAGATGCAGTTCCATAAGTTCGGCCGTATCATCAACATGGCTTCGGTCAGCGGTATCATGGGCATGCAGGGCCAGACCAACTACTCTGCTGCTAAGGGTGGTATCATCGCTGCAACCAAGGCGTTGGCTAAGGAGGTGGCTCGTAAGAACGTCACCGTCAATGCGGTGGCTCCTGGCTTCATCAAGACCGACATGGTGGAGGGCCTCGACGAGGCTGCTCTGAAGAAGACTATTCCTGCCAACCGTTTCGGTAAGCCTGAGGAGGTGGCAGATCTCGTAGCATTCCTCGCTTCTCCACAGGCAGGATACATCACGGGCAATGTGATTTCAATTAACGGTGGACTCTATACTTAAGACCCTCCCCCGGCCCCTCCACAACACAAGGGAGGGGAATAAGATGTTATATTTAAAAAGAATTGTATGAACAAGATATTTATAATTCTGGCCGTCATCACTCTTTCAGTTTTTCAGTTTTTCAGTTTTTCAGTTTTCGCTCAGGAAGATGTGATGAAGCAGGCTATGGAGGGTTATAAGAATCTGACCACTCTTTCGGCCAAGGTCACAAAGACCGTACATAATGAGATGGTAACCAAGGATGTAGTGACCAAGGGTGACTTCTTCTTCAAGAAGCCTGCCAAGATGGTGATTACAACCAATCAGGGTAAGGACAAGCTCCTCACTGACGGTGAGAACTTCACCATCGTAGCCAACGGCAAGGCTAGTACTGCCAGCGGCAAGGGCAATTCGTCGCTCACTCCATTGGTCAATGCCATCAAGGGTATGACCAGCGGAAACGCAGACACCGATCTCAGCGATGTGGCTGATGTGGACATGGAGCGCCAGGGCAACCTGATGATCATGACCATCGTGCCAATCACCAAATCGGCGGCTGATAAGCGTAAGCTGATGTTCCAGTCGTTTGTCATCACCGTAGACTCGAAGGCTGGTGAACTGAAGAGCATCCGTCTCAACGAGAAGGGTAAGAATTATCAGCAGTATGACTTCAGCGACTTCAAGCATGATGTGAAGATTGACGACGCTGTGTTCAAGAAGTAACTCCTAACGCCTTACGATTTTCACATGAGTGTGAAATTAGAAGATATATGCAAGATGCCTGTCAGGTTCAGCGAAATCGATTCGATGCGCAGGGCCTGGCATGGTTCGTATATAAAGTATCTGGAGGATGGCCGCGAGTCTTTCGGCCGCCATTTTCCTGGTATCGGTTATGCTGAAATCTCGGCTTCGGGGATGTATGCACCGATCGTCGATGTGCATATCAAGTACTATGGTCCTCTCTCGCTCAACGACGTGGCTGTAATCTACACGCGCTATATATATAAAAGAGGTGCACGACTGGATTATAGCTACGAGGTGCGCCGTGAATCGGATAATGCACTCTGCGTTACAGCTACAACCACACAGCTCTTTATCGATGAGAACGAACAGCTGATGCTGGAAGAACCGCCTTACTATCTGGAGTGGAAAAAGAAATATGGGGTAGAGGAAGAATGATAGGAATGAGAGAATGATGATTTTATCCTTATAGAATTTCGTCGATCTTCTAAGCCTTTATAGAATTCCGTTGATCTGCTCAAGGATTGAATGCTGCGCGTCATTGTATATTACATGATCTGCGCGGCGTTCTTTTTCTTCTTGGGACATCTGACTGTCGATGCGGCTTAGGATTTGTTCGCGTGTGGCATGATCGCGTGACATGGCGCGAGAGATACGAAGTTCGAGTGGCGCTGATACGGTCCAGACCTGATGGGGCGTAGAGAGCGCGTCGAATCCGGATTCGAAGAGGATGGCTGATTCGAAGAAGAACGGAACAGAAGTGCCACGACGCTCGGTGTGGCGATAATAGAATGATTTCAGGTCACGTGCTACAGCTGGATGAACACACGCATTCATCTGCGATAAGGCTGTGGCTGACGAAAAGATCTGTGATGAGAGATGGGGTTTGTTAAGGTTTCCGTCGGGCAGATAGGTCTCTTCGCCAAAGAGCTCGCGGAGCTGTTGCTTCAGGATTTCATCATGTGTCATTACCCATTTGGCACGGCTGTCGCAGTCATAGACAGCATAGCCCATGACGCGTAAAGCCTGTGAGACGACAGACTTGCCGCAACCTATACCTCCTGTGATGGCGATGAGCATGATGTAGCTTATTCTAAGACATATTCCACGGTCTGTGGATACGTCGTGATGTTTGTGACTTTGTTGTTGTCCTCCTTATATCGGACGTCGATGGGGAGGTGGCTGCCATCAGAATTAGGGATGCTGTCGTAGCTGACGCTGACTTCAAAGTCATCGGCTGTCAGTTCTCGGTAATAGTGGAAGTCCACCAGACAGGTGAGACGGATGGCGTAAGGGAAGATGAGCAGGCGCTTGCCTTTAGGCAGATTGCTGGTCTGCACGACGATATTGTCAAAGACTTTCTCCACGTATTGTGCCACTGGTGCTGTCACCTGCACTTGGGCTGGGGTTGCTTTCACTCCGATTGGAAGCTCGAGTGCTAAGTTTTCGACAAGCGTGTCACGAAGGTCGTAGTGACGTGTGTTGATCGTATAGACGTACTGAAGCGTGTCAAGAACTGCATTCGGAGCATTGATCAGGACCGAATCCGGCTTGATGATCAGAGAGCGCAGGCGATAGTTCTCGGCTGGCAGATAAAGACCGTTGACCATGACGGGGAACTTGCGGCCCTCGGTCAGTGCGAAACGTGCATCAATCAACGATGGACTTACGGCCGTAATTGTCGTACTGCTGAAAAGTCGCTCGCGGAGTAACGACTGAAGTTCGGCGGCTGAGATACGGAAGTTGCCAATCGCATCTGCATAACGGTCGAAGTCGACGGTGAGAGATTTCAGGCGGTTGTTGACGCCGTAGTTCAGGAGCCGCGAATTGACGTCGGTGATGGTGACCTTGAGTTGTGAAGGGACGTGTGTGGTGAACACCATGCCCTGAGGCTGATTCTCAATCTCGAGGTCGATCATGAATTCTGCAGCGTTTTCCTCACGGGAAGTCTGCACAATCCAGAAGAAGCCAGACACAAACACAAATAGCAGAAAGGTCAACACCTCCCTGCGGCTGATGCGCCCTATGAAGATATTGACTTTTCTGGAGAATGTGGACTTTTTCTGTCCTGATTGGTTGTCTGACTTGTTTGCCATTGATTGTAAGCTTGGCTTAAGCCTTAGTCATTATTTGCTGCTGACAACAGCATCGTTCAGGTCCTTGAAGACACACTCCTTGCTGACCTGGATGTTTACTGTATAATCAGGCTTGAGGCTGATGATGAAGCTCTCTGGCTGGCTGTTGCCTTTCTTGTCAGCAGGACCCATCTTAACGCCTTCGATCTTGCCATAAAGACCGCCGCTGGTGATGACGTGGTCACCCTTCTGCATCTTGTTGCGCTCCTCACGAAGCTTCTTTTGCTGCTGCTGCTGAGGACGGATCATGAAGAAATAGAACACGAGGATGATGAGGCCGATGAAAATCAGTGAGCTGTATGGGCTCTGCTGCTGTGCAGCCTGAAGGAGAATTGCGTTGAACATATCTTTAGTAAATGTAAAATGTAATACTTAAATTGAATGATTGTTTGGATTGCCAATCCTGAAATAACACCTTACTTCTTGACAATCTTTTTTTCTGCTCGCCATTCCTTGACGATCTTGTCGAGGATACCATTGACGAAGCGGCCTGAGTTTGGTGTGCAATAATGCTTGGCAAGCTCGATGTATTCGTTGATTGAAACACCTACCGGAATGTCGATGAAATGCTTGATCTCAGTGAGTGCACAAGACATGATGATCTTGTCCATGAGCGCCATACGCTCTGACTCCCAGTTCGATGCTACAGCGTTGATGAGGCGGCAGTGCTCGTAATATTCGTTGAGGCTGTTGTGATAGAGGTCAAGCGCAAACTTGCGGTCTGCCTCTTCGTTGTAGTTGGCACTTGGAAGAACGAGGTCGGTATCGGCCTTCAGTGCAGAAACGGTCTTGACTACATAGTTGAGGATGGTGGTGAAGTCATCGTTCCAATAGATGTTCTTCTCCTCAAGCACTTCCTCGAGCTTCTCGTTGTTGGCAAATACGTTATTGAGGATAAGTATCCAGAGTTCACGATCCTGCTCGAAGGTGGAAGGCTGCTTCTGGTTCATGTAAGCCTCGTATTCTGGCATCTGCTCAATCTCATTGAACAATGAGCGGTACAGCTCAGTGTCGAAAGCGCTGGTCAACTTCTCATCCTCGCAATACTGAAGGATTTCGCTTCGCTTGGTGATGAGCTCAGGAATCTGATTGTCGACAAAACGGGTATTCGGATTGAGATCCTCTTCGGTAGGGAGGAACTTGTTACGTGCCTGTTCAAATTGTGCACGTCGATAGTCCGTTACCTTGACGATGAGCGAAAGCAGATAGTTGCAGAGTTTCTGGCTGGCTTCGATGGAATCCATCAACTGGTCGTCGACGTGCTGGAATGGCTGTCCGTTCTGCATGCAAGCATATACCAGCTGCACTGTCTTTATGCGGGTAAGTAAACGATTAATCATTGTCTATATTTGTATAAAATGCGGCGCAAAGATACAAAAAATCTGCCGGTAAACCAAATTTAGTTGTAAAACTAAGGCGTGATTTTGAGAAAACCACCAAATGTGGCCTTGATTGCCATATGATGGTTACTATCTGCTATTCAATTACAAGTACTTTGAGCGTGTCGTGCAAGCGAATACCGAACTTCGACTTGCCATTCTGGGAATCGGCGATGAGAAGCAATGTCTGTGAGCCATTCTTTAGCTTAGGGCCCAGGCACATACCTTCATAGTCGGAGAAGAATCCGCCTTCATTGTTCGCGTTGTTCTTGAACGTTAGGAGATGTGTTTTCTCTAGTACATCTCCTGGCTTGGCAGAAGTCGGATCAACAGAATATAACTTGATGTTGACCCATAACCCGGTGAAGTAGAATTCTCTTTCCATGACAATCAGTCGGCCGTCATCAAGAGCCACCATGTCAGAAACGCCCCAGATGTGAATTCCTTCGTTATTTTCTTCGGTGTCAGCCTCGTATTCATCTGTGCGATACAGATATTGGTTGGCAGCCTTCAGGTCTTCACCGAAACTCTGCAGGCGACAGAGCGCGGATTTCTCACCGGGTTTCATGTCAGGAATCAAGGTATTTTCTGTTGTTGTCCAGAATAACCCGGTCTTCTCGTTATAGGCTAAAGACTCAAAACCATAAATTTCTTGCATGGTGGTGGCTGTGAAGATATCTCTCGGCACTTCCATCTCTCTGCCTGTTGGCTTGCCGTTGAGATCATACTCTTTGATGTTCGGATCTTGATGTGGCTCCTCGTTGGCAACAAAGATAGATCCATCTCCGTTCTCTCCTCCTTTAGGATAGTACACAATTCCTTCGGCATCATTGAGTTTTGTCCAGTCGAACTCTCCCGTCTCATACCATGTCATATCTGTGCCAGCAGGAATTGTCCTTTTGGCAGCCATGATCTTGCCGGTATTGCTATTCATTTCCATATCAAGGAACATGAATCCTGCACCATAAGCATAATCATCAGCTACAGCATACCGGTTGTCTCCTAAATAAGTAATACCAGAGAAGTTGCCATAAGGAAGCTTCAAATCATGCAAGTCAGTTTCGTTATATTCGAATAGCTTTATTGCTGTTGGTCCTACAGGTGATGGAGTCGGTGTTGGTGTGGGCGTAGGAGTCGGAGTAGGCGATGGAGAAGGGGAAGGACCAATATTTTCTGGTTCTCCACCTCCACAAGCACATAGTAGAGTCAGACTCAAAATCGTGCAACCGACTGTATGTATAAATTTAAATGATCTCATTTGGTTTGCAGATCAACCTATGATTGACCTTAGAAAATCTTTCCGCTGATACGGAGTTTAATGACCGGATAGAAAGGGAGAGAGGTGAGCGTATGAAGCATCTTAGCTTCTCCCTTATCACTCAAAGTTTTTGTGTCAATGACCACGTCATTACAGGTGATTTTAGGTGTTCCCCAGAAGCGAGCACCGATTTCAAGCATATAGCCTACACGCTTGTTGTAAGGCGTGGATTTGCTCAATTTGTATGTAGGTACACTTTTACCAATACCTATGCCAATATATGGTTGGAATGTTTGGGTTGCATCAAAAGAAGCATTGACCCTACCATTCTTGTCTGGCTCAAGCAAGTATTCTCCCATCTGGATACCGACAGGAGAAGGAAGCTTTCCATTCTCATCAGGGGTATGGTTGTATTCGTACACCGCTTTGAGGTCGTCAATCTCTTCCTGAAAACTGTCATTGATCGCCGTAATCTTGTTTCTGCCAAGATAAGCGCCGAAAGAAATATGGAAACTATTCTTCTTGAAAGGATAATAGTCAATGATGATATTCGCCGCTGAGATATGTGGCTCAGCGTCAAAAGTCATGTCATAATTGAGGTTAATTTGATTGCCATCACCATCGACGATAACGCCTCCAACATCATTGGTACGGACATTCGCACCAATAGTCATTGCAGGCATGAACTCACCTCCGAGTCGAGCTTGGAAGTGATCTGAGAGAGTTGTAGCTACATCTAATCCAACACCACCACTACCAAGTGATAATCCGATGGCAAGGTGTTTGAAAGGTCCATTATTTATAAATGCATCGCTTTGTGCAAAAAGAGATGTTGAATATAAGAAAGCTATAACCAATATGTGGAGTTTTTTGATCATAATAGGCTTTTGAATTGATTTGGTATTACTTTGCTTATTCGCGGCAAAGATAATCAATATAATCAATACCTCCAAATTTTTTCTTATAGAAAAACAAATAAAACGGCCAATGGACTTGTTTGAATGGAAAAACTACAAACCAGATGGCTTTTTGCTAATCGTTTTACGGAACCTGATACGATAAAGAATTGCAGCCGTTGTGAGACCGAATGGGAATCCCATCCATAAACCAAAACAACCTCCATCAAGCAGGATACAGAAGATAAAACTAAGTGGGATAGAGATGACGATGTAGGCAAGGAAACTGTATCCCATCAAGACCTTCACATCGCCATAGCCACGAAGTGCATTGACATAAGCTGTCTGCATGCCGTCGCCAAACTGATAGAGTACTAATGGCAGGCAGGTGGCAACAACAATCTCTGTGACTTTGGCTAGCATCTCAGGATCATCTGCGCTGATGAAAAGTGGGGTGATGTCGTAACGGTAAGCATAGACGATAGCTGAGGCAATGATGCTGATTAACAGGATCATCTGATAGCCTGCATGTGCCGCTTGTCTGACGCCTTGCAAGTCGTTGAGCCCATGATAGTTGCTGACGCGGATAGCAATGGCAGAACCGATGCCTACAAAGAACATGTAGATCAGATTTGCCAAGCCGATCATGACTTGGTGTGCAGCTAATGCGGTGACTCCATCCCAGGTTTCTCCTCCCCATCCTAAGAAAAGAGCAGCTCCTGCAAAGGCGGCAATCTCCATGGTCATCTGTATGCCGATTGGCCATCCAAGATGGTTAAGGACTCGCATCTCTTTGCCAGAAATACGGGTCTCTTTCCAATATTGAAGATAATCCTTATATCTTGAAGTAAAAAAGAAAAGTATGCAGAAAAGTGCTAGCATGAACCAACGGGAAGACGCTGTGGCCCATGCGGCTCCTTCGATACCCATTTCCGGGAATCCAAAATGACCATAGATCAGAATCCAGTTCCAGACAATATTCCAGACATTGCCAGCCAAAAGAATCCACATCGTGGCTTTGGTATCATTGATTGAATCAAGGAATGGCTTGAACGCGTTGCATAAGGTCAGAATAGGTAATGATGGCAGCAAGATCCTATAATAATCCTGCATAAGTGGCAGAAGTTCTGCCGATTGTCCCATATTCGGCAATGCAAAGAATATGATGATCATCACTGCTGTGACGAGTAATCCTTGCAGCAAATTGGTTACGATACTACTCTTGAAGACCGTAGTAATATCGCGCTTTCTACCTTGTGAATATAGCGCACCAATATGAGCCACAGACGCTAGGCTGTAACCCATACACAAAAGAATGGCCATATTGAAAATGCTATTGACAAAGCCTACGGCGGCCAGCTCTTGTGCGGAGTGCTGTCCTACCATTACCGTGTCGGCCAGGCCTTGTAGCGTAAAGCCTATCTGTGCTATAGTAATAGGAATACCCAACCTTAAAAGGGCCGGGTATTCCTTTGGAAAAAACGGAAATTTCATCTGTTTTGTATTTGGGGATGACTCACGATGCAGGATTACATCATGCCACCCATGCCGCCTGCTGGCATTGCAGGAGCAGGATTCTCTTCCTTCTTGTCTGAGATGACACACTCTGTGGTGAGGAACATGCCAGCGATAGAAGCTGCATTCTCGAGTGCAACACGGGTAACCTTAGCAGGATCGATAACACCAGCAGCGAGGAAGTTCTCATACTCGTCAGTACGAGCGTTGTAACCGAAGTCCTTCTCGCCTTCCTTTACCTTCTGTACTACGACTGCACCTTCCTTACCAGCATTAGCAACGATCTGGCGAAGTGGCTCCTCGATAGCACGCTTGATGATCTCGATACCGATGGTCTCGTCATCATTCTCACCCTTCAAGCCTTCGAGTGAAGCGATAGCGCGGATATAAGCCACGCCACCACCAGGAACGATACCCTCAGCCATCGCTGCACGAGTAGCGCAGAGAGCGTCGTCTACGCGATCCTTCTTCTCCTTCATTTCAACCTCAGAAGCAGCACCTACGTGAAGGACAGCTACGCCGCCAGCCAACTTAGCAAGGCGCTCCTGGAGTTTCTCCTTGTCGTACTGTGAAGTAGTGGTCTCAATCTGAGCCTTGATGGTTTGTACACGCTGTGCGATAGCCTCCTTGTCGCCGGCACCGTCAACGATGGTAGTGTTCTCCTTAGAGACAACAACCTTGTCTGCACGGCCAAGCATCTCGAGAGTAGCGTTCTCCAACTTCAAGCCAACCTCCTCGCTGATAACGATACCACCGGTAAGAGTTGCAATGTCCTGAAGCATCTCCTTACGACGATCACCGAAGCCTGGAGCCTTGACTGCACAGATCTTCAAAGAACCACGCATAGAGTTGAGTACGAGAGTAGCGAGAGCCTGTGACTCAACGTCCTCTGCAATGATGAGGAGTGAGCGACCCTGCTTAGCAACAGGCTCAAGTACAGGGAGGAGATCCTGAAGGTTAGAGATCTTCTTGTCGTAGAGAAGGATAGCTGGCTGATCCATCTCGCAAGTCATCTTCTCAGTATTATTCATGAAATATGGAGAGATGAAGCCACGGTCGAACTGCATACCCTCTACTACGTCAACGGTAGTATCGGTACCCTTAGCCTCCTCAACGGTGATAACACCTTCCTTCTTTACAGTCTTCATAGCCTCAGCGATGAGCTTGCCGATCTCCTCGTCATTGTTAGCAGAGATGCGAGCTACATTCTCAATCTTGGTGTAGTCATCGCCAATCTCCTCGCTCTGACCCTTGATGCTTTCTACAACCTGAGCGACAGCCTTGTCAATACCGCGCTTCAGGTCCATAGGATTTGCACCAGCAGTAACGTTCTTCAAACCAACACCGATGATAGCCTGAGCAAGAACAGTAGCAGTAGTAGTACCGTCACCAGCAGCGTCACCAGTCTTGCTGGCAACCTCCTTGATGAGCTGTGCACCCATATTCTCGAACTGATCCTCGAGCTCAATCTCCTTAGCTACAGATACACCGTCCTTGGTGATGTGTGGAGCACCGAACTTCTTGTCGATGATAACGTTACGGCCCTTAGGACCGAGAGTAACCTTTACTGCGTCTGCCAACTGGTCAACGCCACTCTTAAGCAGGTTACGAGCTTCTGTATCGAATTTAATAATCTTTGCCATAGTAATTATGAATTATGAATTCTCAATTATGAATTATGCGAGAATTGCCAAAATATCTGACTGGCGCATGATGAGATACTTCTCACCTTCGAACTCAAGTTCCTGGCCGCCGTACTTGCCATAGAGTACAGTGTCGCCTACCTTTACTACCATTTCCTCGTCTTTGGTGCCGTTGCCGCAAGCAACAACTTCGCCCTTGAGAGGCTTCTCCTTTGCGGTGTCTGGGATAATGATACCGCCGATGGTCTTTGTCTCAGCCGGTGCTGGCTTAACAAGCACGCGGTCTGCAAGTGGTTTAATTTCCATAATCGTTATTATATTTATAATTGATATTTGCGGGATGTAAGCGGATGTGGATTCGTGCCATTCCGTGTTCGTAAAAGAATCTGCAAAAGCCGTGCCAAATCTTTCCGATGATTTTTTATTATCCGAAAATATGTTTTACAGCGACATTTTGTCATTTTCTTAACTAAAAATTTGGCAGTTTTTTCAAATCTGTTTATATTTGCACCGGATTTAGTCAAAAACATCTTTTAGTTATCCTTATTTTAATTCTTACACTTATACTATGAAACTTGTAATCCTTGATGCTTATGCTGCCAATCCTGGAGATATCTCGTGGGATCCATGGCAAGAGCTTGGCATAGATTTCGTTCGTTATGACCGAACATCGCCCGCAGAGACTGTCGCGCGTTGTCAGGGTGCGGACATGGTTCTCACAAACAAGGTTGTTATTTCTGCAGAAGTGATGGCTCAGTTGCCTGACCTTCGCTATATCGGTGTCCTGGCTACAGGATACAATGTTGTAGACATTCCGGAAGCAACCCGTAGAGGTATCGTGGTTACCAATATTCCTTCCTATAGTACGATGTCTGTGGCTCAGATGGTCATGGCACATATTCTTAATATTGTTACACCGGTCGATTATCATGCTCATACGGTTCATGTCGGTCGTTGGGAGAAGAATCCGGATTTTACCTATTGGGACAAGCCTCTCATCGAGCTTGATGGCCTTACATTAGGAATCGTAGGCGTTGGCAATACGGGTAAGGCTACTGCTCGTATTGCTCAGACTTTTGGCATGAAGGTGGTGGCATTCTCAAGCAAGAGTGAGAAAGAACTGGCAAAAATCGGTATTTACAAAGCACCTTCTTTGAATGCTCTTTTCCGCGATTCAGATATCCTCAGCCTTCATTGTCCTTTGACTCCAGAGACCCATCATCTGGTCAATAAGACCCGTCTGCGTCTGATGAAGCCAACGGCTATTGTAATCAATACAGGTCGTGGCCCATTGGTCGATGAACAGGCTTTAGCATCAGCGCTCAATAAGAACCAGATATATGCAGCAGGTGTTGATGTCCTGACAGAGGAACCACCACGTAATGGTTCTCCACTTATCCATGCACGTAATTGTTTCATTACTCCACATATCGCTTGGGCTTCAGCTGCTGCACGTAAGCGATTGATGCAGATTGCGCTTGATAATGTGACTGCATTTATGGCCGGAAAACCGAAGAATACGGTAAACTGATAGGTCGATTATTTCGTTATTACTACATATTTATATTGAAACATAAAAAGGGGCTGTTACAGTCCCTTTTTTTTGTTACATGCATTAAATGTAACAATCAAATAACCTTTTTTACCCATAAATTTGCCATCAATTGTTTAAATATGTATATTTGCACCCTGTAATGACTCAATGAAACAAACATACTCGAATATGAAACAATTGCTTTGTCTGTTATTTTTCCTGGTTTCAGTGGTGACTGCCAAGGCTCAGTATTGCTATTTGTTCGAATCAGACCATGACTTATCAAATACATTGATCAACGATGTTATCGAAGATCCTGACCAGATGATCTGGGTAGGAACCGAGGATGGCCTGTATCGTTATGATGGATCAAAATTCTCGGCCTATAAGGTCGATCCTGAAAACAAACATTCCCTTCAGGATAATTATATCCGCTGTCTGTTTGTCGATAAGGCAGGACATCTTATGATTGGTACCAGAGCCGGTTTGCAGGTGTATCGTCCGAAGACCGATGATTTTTCAGAAGTAGCACAGTACGCTGATGGTACTCCTTCTCCTGGAGATGTGGCTCGCATCCATCAGAGTCCGAATGGTGAATTATGGATGACAGGCAACGCCACAGTGAGTGTTCGCTTTGATGGCGATAATGAACCTATTCTTTATGCCAATGCATTTACTCCGGTCGTAGATATGACGGAGGGAATTGCTGAGGATATGGACGGACGTATCTGGATCACAAAGAGTGTGTCAGATATGTATCGCCTGGAACCGAATGGCGAGGTTACCCGTGTAAGTTATGATCAGGCAAATTTATCATTTCTGACTCTTTTTACAGCTATTGATGGTAACCTGTATGCAGCTGGTCAGACGAGCGGTTTGTATCGTTATAATCGTGATACAAAGAGTTTCGATCTGTTAGGAACAGAAGAGGACGCTTGTTATCAGGTACGCGATATGTGCAATCTCAGTCGAGAAGAGATGCTGGTCGGAACAGATAACAAAGGGTTGAAGATCTTTAATTTCAAGACAGGGACTTTCCGCTCTTTTTTATTCGATAATGGTCGTATAGATCCATTGAGCCAGAAAGTACATGCAGTTTGTATTGATAATGAGAATTCACTTTGGTTGGGACTCTACCAGAAAGGCCTGATGGTCGTTCCGAATAATCAGCAGCCATTCCATTACATCGGATCATACTCTTATCATTATAATAGTATAGGTGATAAGTGTGTCACATCTATTGTACAGGGAGATAAGAATACATTCTGGGTATCAACAGATAATGATGGTGTCTATGCAGTGACCAGAGAAGGTCAGAAAATTACTCATTTCCCTTATACTGGTAAGTCAGGATCGTTGCCATCATCGTTACTTTGCCTGTTTAAGGATTCAAAGAGCCGTATGTGGTATGGTTCCTATACTCAGGGATTTGGTTTGTTGGATGTCAAGACCGGTAAATGTATAGATGGAACCATTAATGGCCAACGTGTCAAAAACTCTAGCATCTATAATTACGAAGAGGATCATAAAGGTCGTATATGGGCAGCAACTATGGGTACGGGTATCTATCTTTATGATGAATCCCAAAAGACCATGGTCCCTGCTGTAGATACGATCTTCTGCCAATGGGCCAACGACATCCTTTTCGACCCTGTCCGACATTGGATGTATGCCGGCACACATAATGGTTTGGCTATTATCGATGTTGATAAGTCTGGATATCCTGCTGTCAATTATATGCCAGATTTCATCATCTTTGCCATTGCTAATTATAGCGCTAGTACGCTCTGTCTGTGTACAAACCATGGTCTGGCGCTTTTCGATGTATTGACACATAGTTACACCGTGTTTGATGAATCGAATGGATTGCCGAACGATATGGTGTATTCTTGTCAGATTGATGCAAATGGCAACATTTGGGCAGGAGGTAATCGAGGCCTCTGTTGTATCGATCCAAAGAAAGGTAATATCACGACCTTCACCGTCAGCGATGGTATTCAGAGCAACGAATTTTATAAGAATGCAACCCTGAAAGATACTGAGGGAAATCTATGGTTCGGTGGTGTGGCAGGTATCACGTGGTTTGATCCTACGACGATTTCATTGATCGGTAAGCCTTGTAAGGTGCGAATCACAGACTTCGTCGTTTCTGGTCATTCATACCACAGTGGATTCAATCTTGACTATCAGGATAACTCTCCAACCATTGAGATTGGAGTCCTCCCTGTTTTGAATACACTCAGTGCAACCTATCGATATTCTCTCGATCATGAGAATTGGATTACTTTGCCAACGGGACAGAACCATGTGACTTTCAGCCATCTTTCTTCAGGTAAACATGTGTTCGATTATATAGGTATTGTCAATGGTATAGAGTCGGAGGTAGAACATCTGACCTTTACCATCGGTTATCCTTGGTATAAACAATGGTGGGCTCAGTTGACTTGGCTTGCAATTCTGGTTTTCATCCTTTGGTATATTTATAATCAGATCAATCATCGTCATCGCACTCGTGAAAGACTGTTGAAACACGAACAGTCACAAGCTATCAATGAGGCAAAGCTGCAGTTCTTTATGAATATCGCTCATGAGATCCGTACTCCTATGACGATGATCGTTAGTCCGTTGCAGAAGTTGATCAAGACCGATAAGGATCCTGCTCGTCAGCATTCTTACGAGTTGATCCAGCGCAATGCAAATAGAATTCTTGGTCTTATCAATCAGCTGATGGACTTACGTAAGATCGATAAGAACCAGATGCAGATGCTCTTTAATGAAGTGGATATCGTGCCATATATCCGTAATGTCTGTGAGACGATCGATGACGTGGCAGATATTCGTGGTATCCAGACAGATCTTATTGATGAGACAGGTCCTGGCTTGAAGTTATGGATTGATACGGTCAATTTTGATAAGATTCTTATCAATCTCCTTTCTAACTCGCTTAAGTATACTCCAAAGGGAGGCTCTATTGAAGTGCGTTTGCAGGAAAGCATCGGCAACGAACAGATGCCAGACGGTATGTTTATCATGCGAGTGACGGATACAGGTGTTGGTATTCCAGAGAATGAACGACAGCACATCTTTGACCGATTCTATCAGATTCGCGGGAATAATGTCAATGGTGGAGGTACAGGTATTGGCCTGAATTTGACACATTCGTTGGTACTTATGCATCATGGAACCATCGAACTGAAGGATAATCCTTCTGGACAGGGAACTTGTTTTGAGATTCGTCTGCCTCTCGGTAATCGACATCTGAAGATGGAGGAGATGAGTCAGGAGATTCCACCAGTTACGGCTTCCACACAACAGGAGACGAATCATTTGTTCCTCGATGCCGCGACTTCGGATGATGCTGCGGAAGCTGAAGTAGCTCCATTAAGTCGAAAGATACTGATGGTCGTTGAGGATGATAAGGAAATCCGTGGATATCTTAATCGTGAGTTACGTCAGGACTATCATGTGATTGAGTGTCAGGATGGCCAACAGGCGTTCGATCAGATAATGCAACAGGCGCCAGATATTATTATCAGTGATTTGATGATGCCAAATATGGATGGTGTGTCACTCTGCCGTAAGTTGCGACAGAATGTTCGCCTCAATCATATCCCGTTCGTCCTGATGACAGCAAAGACACAGGAGGAGGACCGTCTTCAGGGCCTCGAGGTAGGTGTTGATGCATACATCACAAAGCCTTTTAATATGGAAGTGCTAAGCAAGACGGTTAAGAATCTGCTTCAGAGTCATGATCGCCTGCGTAATACATTCAGTGGACAACAACTTCCGACCGATCAGATTGCAACTCCTGAAACGAAATCTCCTGATGAACGACTTCTGGAGCGTGTCGTTAAGGTCGTCAGTGCACATTTGAACGATTCTTCTCTTACGACAGACTTGATTGCGAAGGAGGTAGGTCTGAGCCGAGTACACCTGTATCGTAAACTAAAGGAACTGACTAATCAGTCCGCTCGAGACTATGTCAGAAACATCCGTCTGACAAAGGCTGCAGAACTTTTGTCGGAGAAGAAAATGGCTGTTTCAGAAGTGTCAGATCTCGTCGGATTCAGCAATCCTAATAACTTCGCTACAGCGTTCCGTGAATTGTATGGCATGACTCCTACTCAATATATGGAGCAGCACATTGAGAAGAAAACAGAATGAGTCTCTTCAATAGTTTTTTAGGAAAAAAGAACCATATATAATAAATGTAAAAGAGGCCTCACGTTTTGTGAGACCTCTTTTCTTTATATAATGTAGCGATTATTCTGAATGTTTAGAAATTGAAACCTATGCTGAAGCTAAGGGTGTTGCTTCGCATTGAATCCGAATAGTCATCAAAATCCATTAAACCATATCCTGAGTTAGGAAGATTGACCAAACCGAGATCATAGGCAAATTCAAAATATGTCCTGCCGACATTGAGACCTACACCCATGCGGAGACCTGCATCTGTTTCATAGAAAAGATCATCGTCAAAGGTGTCATATTTGTCATGATATTTACCGATGTCATATCCTAGCTTGTCTATCATTGTAACATTTTCTTCATACTTGGTTGTTCCTGCAAAGCCGAAAGAAAGGAATCCACCAAAGAATGGTTGCAGGGTGACATGATTGTCTGGCGTAAGAGGCAACTGGCACTTGAGAACCAGTGGAATCTCTATGCTATGCATGCTGATATCATTCGTGTAAGTAACTCCGCCGTTGAATCGGCCTTTGAGCTTACCACCTTTCATCGAATAATAGATGCCTGGCTCAATGAGAAGAGGTGTGTGACCAAGATTCCAGCCAAAAACTACACCAACGTTGATACCTGGAGTAAACTGGCTGTTCACATCGCTATACTTCAGATCGGTACGCAGAGAGGCAGCATTATAACCGATACGGAGACCCGTATAGTCATCAAGGCCATGAAGAAAGCTGCCAAACAAAGCCGCACGTCCAACTGATTCGGCGGTTCGCATGGCACGATAGAATCCGTCGCCACCACCATGATAGTGTTCGCGGTGATAAGGACGACTATGGTGACGCTGTGCAACAGCAGTGTCATTGAAGCTCATGCTAAAGAGGATGCAGAGCAGGCTGAGGTGCAAGAATAATTTCTTCATAATAGTAAGGTTTTTATTGTTGTTCCTGTCTTTTTGACGAAAAAAGTAGAAGAAGGTTTAATTTTTATTCTGACTAAGTGATCAATCTTCACTGAAAGTTAATAACAGTTGTCTGTAAGTTGCATAGATATGCTGACGCGATAACATACCCAGATAATGGCCTTGATTATCAAGAACCGGCAGGGTCCATGCATCGGTCGTGTCGAAAAGATTCATTACTTCGGCCATATTCATGTCTGGCGTAATCTTACCCTTTGGACCGATCATGATGTCTTCTACTTCCATACGGTTATAGAGACGTGGCTGGAACATGATGTTGCGAATCTCATCAAGTGTCACAATACCTACAAAGGTGCCATCTTCATCACACACAGGATAGTGGTTATGATGCTGTGTAGAAATCATCTTGACTACTTCTCCAAGCTTCATGTTACGTCGGATAACCGTGTAGTCGGTCAGGATCAGATCCTGCATATTGAGCAAAGTGAGTACGGCTTTGTCCTTGTGGTGAGTGATAAGCTCGCCTTTGAGTGCCAGACGTCGTGTATAAATAGAATACTGCTCGAAGATACGGATCGTACCATATGACAGACAGGCTGCAATCATCAGAGGAAGGAAGAGATCGAATCGGCCTGTGAGTTCTGCAGAGAGGAAGACACCCATCAGTGGCGCATGCATCACACCACTCATTACAGCCGCCATTCCCATTACGGCGAAATTCTGTTCTGGCAGGAAAGTGAAATAGTCTGCACGATTGAACATGAATGCGAAAAGGAATCCGGCCAGATTGCCAAGGAACAGAGATGGTGCAAACGTACCACCACAACCGCCACCACCGTTAGTTGCTGCTGTGGCAAAGGACTTGGTCAGGATGATCATGGTAATGAATGCACACATCACACCAAAGGTTGTGAAGGTGGTTTCATTCGGATTGTCCGTCAGACCAAGATTATAGAAAAGCGAGTTGTCCAGGATGTCATGGAACTGACCATTATAGATGTTCTGGATAACCTCGTAGCCTTCACCATAGAGTGGAGGGAAAAGGAAGATAGCCACACTCAGGAAAATTCCACCAAAGATCCACTTCAGCCATGGATTCTTGACACGTTTGAACATATCTTCTGCAAAGAATGTAGTACGTGTGAAGTAGAGTGATACCAAACCGCAGATGATACCAAGCAGGATGACATATGGCACACGTTCGATGGAGAAATCCATCGTCTCAGTGAAATAGAAAAGCGCTGTAGAACCTTCCACGGCATAGGCCACAGATGCTGCCGTCACGGCAGAGATCAGCAATGGCATGATGGAGAAAGCTGTGAGGTCGAGCATGAGAACTTCGACTGTGAATAGCAAACCTGCAATAGGTGCTTTGAAAATACCTGCAATACCTGCTGTTGCACCACACCCTAAAAGGATCATGAGTGTGTGTTGGTCCATGCGGAAGAGGCGACCGAGATTCGAACCAATGGCCGAGCCAGTAAGGACGATAGGCGCCTCGGCACCTACCGATCCACCGAATCCGATGGTGACAGAAGAAGCTATCACAGAGGTGTACATGTTGTGCACCTTGATAATGGACTTGCGCTGTGAGATGGCATAGAGAATCTTGGTAACACCATGACCGATATCATCGCGTACGACATATCGTACATAACATCCTGCAATCAGGATACCTAACACAGGATAAAGGAGGTAGAGCCAGTTGGCTCCATCTACAACGAAATAAAGCGTAAGCAGATGCTGAAATGTATGGATGAGCCACTTTAGGATCAATGCCGCTGCGGCTCCAACCAAACCGACTACAAAAGCAAGGACAAGCACGAACTGTTGCTCGGTGAGATGTTTCTCTCGCCAAGTCACAATACGTTCAATGTACTTGTTCAGAAATGCAAATGTATGGTTCAGCATCTTATTTGGAACTTACACACCTTTGCCTGAGAAGACAATCTTAATGGTGTGCAGGATTATTTTCAGATCGAAAAGAAGAGAAAAGTGATTAATGTAATACAGATCAAATTGCATTCGTCGTGAAATCTCTTCCACGGTAGAAGCATATCCGTATTTGACTTGTCCCCAGGAGGTGAGGCCAGGTCTCATCTGAAGTAGGACAGGAAAGTCGGGAGTTTGTTGTGATATCTGTTCGATGAAATAAGCTCGTTCAGGACGAGGTCCTACAAGGCTCATTTCACCACGTAGTATATTGATAAACTGAGGAAGTTCATCCACACGGTAACGACGAAGTGGTTTTCCTACTCGTGTCACTCGTTTGTCCATCGGATTGCTTAGCTGAGGTCCGTTCTCTTCAGCATTGATCCGCATGGTCCTGAATTTGATAATCTGGAAAGGTTTCCCGTTTTTCCCAATTCGATCTTGCAAGAAGAAAACAGGACCTTTCGAATCGATGGCAATGATGAGTGTGATAATCAGAAACACCGGCCACAAAATCAACAGCGCCAACATACTGATGAGTATGTCAGCAAGTCGTTTGATCCCCCAAGTGAGGTTGCTGTGTCGTTGTCTTGTTTCCAATCGTTGATTATCTGATTACCTGTATAAGTCCACCGTCACCCAGTTTGATGATGCCAGAAGGCGATGGATTCTTTTTCTCATCCTGGCGGAGTGGAACGATGTAATCGACCGCTTGCTTAACTTCTTCGCTGATGTCTGCAAAGCAACGTGCCGTAGGCTCTCCACTGATATTCGCGCTGGTGCTGACCAAAGGCCTCTTCAGTCGCGAGCAGATGGCCTGGCTGACTTCTTCTGACGTGATTCGCATACCCATAGTGCCATCGTCAGCAATCAGCTCGGGAGCGATATTCCGTGCACGAGGCAGGATCAGAGTCAGCGGCTTGTCTGTTACTTCCCAAAGTTCCCACGCGATTTCTGGCACGCGATCAAAATAATAGTCAACACGACCAGCTGCATCTACAAGCGTCAGCATTGCCTTGCTGTCTTCGCGACGCTTGATCTCATAGATACGTTTAACAGCTGCACTATTGGTAGCATCGCATCCGAGTCCCCACACCGTGTCGGTAGGATAGAGGATAACACCTCCTGCATTGAGGACATCGATCGTCTTTGCGATAATCTCTTTAGGAATGGCCATTCGTTTAGAAAAAGTAAGCATCGCACTTCATGGGAAATGCGATGCTTTATTAATTTTTCCCTAAATCTGATGATTAGAGGTTTGGATTCAAAGTACCCCACTCTGATACTGGTGGAATGATGCCGAGAGCTACGATCTCGTCGCGCATCTTCTGGAGGTGCTCGTAAGAAGACTGGAGTGCAGCCATCTCTTCTGCAGTACCCTCAGGAGCGGTGAAGTGAACACCGGTCTTGTCGATAGTTGAAGGCATAGCCATCATTACGTTCTTGTAACCGCACTTGTCGCAGTTTACATAGCAGCCAGCAGGCCAGGTGAACTCCTCTCCACCCATAGCTGCCTCGATCATCTTAACAGCCTGGTAAGATGGACTCTGGAATGAAGAACGGCCACGGAGCTTGATGATGTTAGAACCACCCTGAGTTGTACGGAGCTTGATCTCTGCCCACTTCTCCTCAGAAAGACCCATTTCAGAAAGTGGCTTGCCATCGATCTTAACCTGTGAAGCGAATACTGCCATCTGCTCGCCGTGACCACCATAGGTCTTAGCGCCGGTAACCTTATCCTGCTGTACGCCGAACTCCTGAGCGAGAGCCTGCTGGAGACGGGTAGAGTCAAGAGCTGCAAGTGAAGTCAACTGGTTTGGCTTCAAACCTGAGTGGATGAGAGCGGTAAGAGCGGTAACGTCAGCTGGATTGAAGATAACAACTACATGCTCAACGTCTGGACAGTACTCCTTGATGTAGTCACCAAACTGTGCAGCGATCTGGCAGTTGCCCTTGAGAAGATCCTCACGGGTCATACCCTCCTTACGTGGAGCACCACCTGAAGAGATGATGTACTTAGCGCCGGTGAAAGCCTCCTTAGGATCAACGGTGTAGGTGAGGTTAGCACCAGGGAATGCGCAGTGAGCCATCTCATCGAGTACGCCATGAACGCCTGGCTCATAGATATCATAAAGACAAATGTTTGGAGTAAGACCAAGCATGAGAGCGGACTGAACCATGTTAGAACCGATCATACCACCGGCACCAACGATAACGAGCTTATCAGTAGTTAAAAAAGCCATGATAAAAAAGTTTTATAAGATTAGATTTAATAGATTAGCTTCTAGTTAATACAAAAGTATATCAAAAACCTTTTGCTCGGCAAATATATGTATTTTTTTTAATAATGTATAAGAAAAGGCAAAATATTGGTTGAAATTAACCATATATTTTGCCTTTTTGTCTGCTTTGAAATGCCTAATTGGCAAATCTTTATGTTGCGACGTTTGTTAGACCTTATTTAGTTACCTGCAAATTCACCAGAACTCGCGAGTTTCGAGGATCGTTGGTGATGATTGTGATGTGGTTGCTGGCAGGAATAGAAGCGGCCTGGCTTGGATTGAATGTGAAGTGCAGCTTGGTGGTCTCACCTGGCTTGATGATGGTGTCGTCAACCTTGATCTGGAAAGCCTTCTCCTTATCGTTTGTGATCTTGCGGATCACCAGCTTCTGTTTGCCGGTATTGCGGAGAATGATGTCCTGATTCTTGTTGCTGCCGTTCTTGTCGAAGCCAAGGATGACTTTGTCCAATTCAATCTCTGGAGCCACTTCCATATCAGCTGCCTCAAGTTTGCTGAAGTCCTCCCAGATATCTGCCATGACAGCGATGTGGTTGTTCTTCATCTTGGTCTCCTTACCTTTGACATAAATGTCGAAAAGATCCTTGCGAGGACCCCAGTCCTTGACACGATCAGTAACATAGGTGATGTTGATCATTCCTTCATTCTTAGGCTGGATTACCTCCTTGTCACACACGATGTCGAGATGCTTAGGAGCGTTGCGGAAAGTCAGTACTACTGGCTGATCACTTTCGTTGTAAACCATCAGTGCACGTGTGCGATTAGGACGGCCTGGATAGACATCGAAGAAATTGAGTGTAGTGGTCTTTACACGAATGCCACCACCCAGTTCCTCGGTGTAGGTCAGGATCTTATCACCGTTGTTGATGACGTTGCCAGTAATGGTCAACATCACACGTTCGTTAGACTTGTCGTTGCTATAGACATAGATGCTTTTGTCGAAAGGACCTGGACGGCCTTTGGCATGATAGGTCACCTTGATCTCTGCACTCTCGCCTGGACGTACAGGCTTCTTAGGATAGTCAGGAGACGTACATCCACAGCTGGCCTGAGCACGGGTGATGAGCAATGGAGTGTCGCCTTCGTTGGTAAATTTGAAGACACACTTTGCATCGCCATCCGTCTCCTGGATGGTGCCGAAGTCATGAGTCATGACCTCAAACTTGATCTTACTGTCGGCCATTGCCTGTGCAGCCATGGTTATGCAGCAGAGAAGGAGAATAAATTTCTTTAACATCATAGAAAGGGGATTATACACAGAATCTGAATCCTGCCTGTTATTTTTCTCTTACTCCATCATAGAAATCAAAAGGAATCAATTATTTGTCAATCGTTTATTGAGGATTCAATTTTTTGATTTCCTCTGATTTCTTTGATGGAAAATATCTCTTATCCCTTGATAGCATCGAGGATAGCATTCACAGCATCGTTGAGGCCAGCAGCATTCTTGCCACCTGCCTGAGCGAAGTGAGGCTGACTGCCGCCACCACCCTGGATGAGCTTAGCTGCATCCTTTACGAGCTGACCTGCATTGAAGCCCTGAGCCTTCACATCGTCGCTGATAGCTACGGTGAGGAGTGGCTTGTCCTGATACTCGGTACCAGCCACTACGATGAGGTTCTGGTTCTCTGCACGGAGCTGGAAGGCGATGTTCTTGATAGAATCAGCCTCGAGAGTAGCCTTGATGCAAACCACCTTGATACCCTTGATCTCGGTAGCATTCTCCATGAACTGCTTCTTGAGCGCCTGCTCCTGCTGAGCCTTGAACTCGGCAATCTGCTTCTTGATCTCACTGTTCTCTTCGAGCTGTTTCTTGATAGCGCCGATGAGGTTAGGAGCGTTGTTGAACATCTCCTTGAGGTCGCGAATCAGATCCTGCTGAGCGTCGAGCATCTGCTCTACAGCCTTGCCGGTGATGGCCTCAATACGACGTACACCTGCGGCTACTGAGCTCTCAGAGAGGATGCGGATCATGCCGATGCGGCCGGTGTTAGAGATGTGGCAACCACCACAAAGCTCTACCGAAGGACCGAACTTCACTACACGAACCTCATCGCC
>JAZUIL010000009.1:0-15198 GCA_045642245.1 Bacteroidales bacterium | reverse complement strand
TCATCGTCCATGTTGAGGAGTACTGGACCTGTGTAGCCGATCTCCATCCAGACAGCACCTGCACCAGGACCACCGTTGAATGAAATCATAATAGGACGATGGCTCTTGTCCTTGATGCCGTCACGCTCGTAGTAGGTGTAGTTGACACCAGCGATGACTTTGCCGTCCTTGTCCCATACTGGCTGGAAACCGATGGTGGCGGTGTAGTTGAATGTCACACCCTTAACGGTGGTGGTGTGATGGCTGACAACACAGGTGTCAGGATTGATGCGGTTCTGCGCAAATGAGATGAAGCTGATACTGAACAGCAACATCATCAAAAGTGTTAATCTCTTCATAGTTTCTTTTTTATAATAGTATGTTAATCTGTCCTTATGCAGAGGAGAGCGCTGATGACTCTCTTTCTTTTATACAATTTGAACGTGCAAAGATACACATTTTATTATATATACCCAAAATAAACCCATGAAATATTTGGATGGAATGCAAAAACACCCTATATTTGCAGCCAATTAGAAACAACTAACAGTAAAAATTTTCAATATGGTCAAACACATTATTCTCTGGACACTCAATCCAGAGCTTTCTGAGGAAGAAAAGCAGACCGTCAAGCAAGGTATCAAGCAGGGTCTCGAAGGTCTTGTAGGCAAGGTGCCGGGTCTCGTTGACGTAGTAGTGAATATCGATGGCCGTCTGGCTTCAAGCACCTGTGATGTGATGCTTGATTCTACCCTTGAGTCACCAGAGGCTCTTAAGGCTTATTCCACTCATCCAGAGCACGTAGCTGTAGCTAACGGTAAGGTTCGTCCTTACACCGTACAGCGTACTTGCCTCGATTTTGAGATCTGATCTTAGGCGATCATAAAATATAGCCACCATTGTTACATTGGACGTAGCAATGGTGGCTTATTCTTTGTGATTTATCTTACGCGAGAGGCGACTTAACTTGATAAGATAGTTCTGTACGGATTCTCATCTGGTACATCGCTCTGAGCAGCAGAACTGATGCAATGATAGCGATGATGGTGCCATACCATGGTAGCATATATGGCATTGGTTCGAGCGGATCAGTGATGTCCGAGAGTTTGGTCTGGACGATACAAAGCAGATTGTTCATAGCGTGCATGATGATGGATGGCCAGATGCTGCCGCTCCAGAAGACCATATAGCAGGCAATCATGCCAAACAAGAAACGGTCAAGCGCTCCAAGAAACTCGCCATGCATCAGGCTGAAGATCAGGCCTACACAGATAGCGATCCAGTGCTGATTGAGGCTCGAAAAACCGAAACACTTCAATACAGCACCACGGAACATCGTCTCTTCGACGATACCTGTGACGATAGATACTAAGAGGATACACTCTATCCAGCCGCTTACTCCTGGCAGATTCATCATCATCTGTGCCATCTCAAAGTTCTCCATCTTCGAGACATTGACCGACTCCTGGATCGCCGCAGGATACTGGAAGTTGTTGATGAACGTATTGATGAAGTCAAATCCTCCCATCGAGCAGATAGTGAATGAGAAGGAGATCAACAGCCAACGATAGTCAACGCTCTTGAAACCAAAGCATTCGAAAGGATTTCTGCGTAAACGTCTCTTACACCAGAAATAGGCTGGCAAGAACATCAGGAAGATGCTTTGTCCCCACATCAGCACATGCACCATGTAAGCTTTGCTCGTCATGTCTTGTATATCAAAATCTGTAGCCAAAAAGAGAGGGATGAAGCAAAGCATGGCCAATACGCCCAATACGATTGAGCCAAGAATGACATAGAGAATCAGCCTGATGAGTTCTTTGAAGAAAATTTTGTTTACAGTTTTCATTTTGTTTTCGCATTAAGTTCGATCACTTCCAGGTCTCGGATATTTCCAGCTTCGATGACGAATCGGATCAACGTGCGGATCACTTGTTGTCCGTAGGTGCCTGCTGCTCCCGGATTGATGTGCAGGCAATGCAGGTTATGATCCATCATCACTTTGAGGATGTGAGAATGTCCGGAGATGAATAGCTGTGGCGGGTGACACTCTAGGACGCTGCGGATGCTTCTGTCATACTTGCCAGGATATCCTCCTATGTGTTTCATCAGGACATCTACACCTTCGATTGTAAAGCGTTGCACTTCGGGATATAGCTGACGGATCTCCGTGCCATCTATATTGCCATAGACAGCACGTAGAGGAGCAATGGATTGCAGGTGACGTGCTACTTCAATGTCACCGATATCGCCTACATGCCATATTTCATCACAGCCACGGAAATACTGTTCGTAGCGGTCGTCCCAATGGCTGTGAGTGTCAGAGAGTAGTCCTATCTTCATTGAGTTAGGAGTAGGGTATTATTCCTTACGCTTCAGTTCCTGTACGTAAGGCGCAGCAGCCGAATATGGCTTCCATGCGTCGCCTTCTGCACCATTCGGATTGCCGAACTTTACGAAGTTGGTCCAATAATCTACCATACGATCACTGAGCTCATTGTCTGCCTCAGTGAATGGACGCCAAGAGCGGTCCTGTGTGTGGAAGACTGACCAGAGCTCAGAGCTGTGGAATGAACCTGTCAATGCAGGACGACCATCTGTAGGAGGCGCTGCATCGAAGTAATAGATATAGGTAGGATTCTCTGAGAGGCTGTCACGTACAGCTGCAAAATCCAGCAGGCCTTCGTTGAGGCCACCCATATCATTCGCTACCGAACCTACCATGTAAGGGATGTCTGCCAAAGTGTTGTCGAGCGTCGCCTCGCTGAAGTCCTTGGTGAGAATCTTACCATCGATATGTGGTGAGCTCAGAGACCAGCGTCCAGTAGCCTTGACATATTCCTGCTGCACGTCATAAAGAGTCTGCCAGTCAGCTGCCATGAGTTCATCGATGGTCTTGAATGCATCACCATAGACAGCTGTACCAAGCTGATCAGCTTCCTCCTGAGTGTTACCGACGCCGAGGGTGCGGTTGAGGCCGCCTGCACTCATGATGATGGCCTTGCTGATCAACGGCTTAGCCAATGGAGAGCTGACAAGGCAACGTACGCTACCACCACCAGCGCTCTGTCCGAAGATGGTTACGTTGTCAGGATCTCCACCAAACTGTGCGATGTTGTCGTGTACCCACTGCAAAGCCTTGAGCTGGTCGTAGATGCCGTAGTTGCCTGAGATGCCCTCAGCGTCGCGAGCGGTGAGGAGTGGATGGCTCATGAAGCCGAAGATGCCAAGACGGTAGTTGATGGTGACGAGGATGACGTCACGATCTGCCCAAGCCTCTCCGTCAAATTCCTTCTCGAATCCCCAACCCGCATGATATGCACCACCGTGGATCCACATGGCTACAGGCAGCTTCTTGTCAGTCTTTCCTGCAGCACCCTTTGGTGTCCATACATTGAGGTAGAGACAATCCTCACTGAACTCAGGATCATTGTCATAGAACTCTACACCATAATTGCCGTCATTCGGATCATGTGCAGCCTGCCAAGAAGCACAGCTCCACGTGTCGGCCTGCATGACGCCATCCCATGACTCGACTGGCTGAGGACGCTGCCAACGTAATTCGCCTACAGGAGCCGCAGCATAAGGAATACCACGATATACGATAGAGTTATCAAGTTCGACACCTTGTACCTGTCCGCCTTCGATGGTCAGTACAGGATTATTATCTACAGGCTGCTGTGTGGCGCAAGCAGTGAGGAGAAGAGGGAGGAGAAGGAGTTTTTTCATAAGAGGAGGTTTGAAAGGGGTGTTATAGGGGAGTTAAAGGGGAGTTTTTTTAGGGGAGTAAAAGGGAAGTAAAAAAGGAGTAAAAGGGGAGTAAAAGGGACGTTTGTGTCAGAGGGACCGTTTGCAGTTTTGTGAACTTATAAAGAGCACGCTACCGCTGGTTCTATCGTCCCTTTTACTACTTTTTTACTCCCCTTTTACTCCCTTTTTACTCCCTTTTATTAAATTCTTACTTCAGAATTGAGCAATTAGGCATTGGCTTCAACTGCTTGAAGAAGTCATTACCCTTATCATCAACGAGGATGAATGCAGGGAAGTCCTCAACGTCGATCTTCCATACAGCCTCCATGCCGAGCTCAGGATACTCAACGCACTCGATGCTCTTGATAGAAGTCTGTGAGAGAACAGCAGCCACACCACCGATGGTACCGAGGTAGAAGCCGCCATGCTTCTTACAAGCGTCGGTCACACACTGTGCACGGTTACCCTTAGCGATCATCACGAGGCTGCCGCCATTAGCCTGGAACTCGTCAACGTATGGATCCATACGACCAGCGGTAGTTGGGCCCATTGAGCCACAAGGATAGCCTTCTGGAGTCTTTGCAGGACCAGCGTAGAGCACTGGATAATCCTTGAAGTACTGTGGCATACCCTCACCAGCGTCGAGGCGAGCCTTCAACTTAGCATGAGCAATGTCACGAGCTACGATGATAGTACCCTTGAGGTTAACACGGGTAGAAACAGGATACTTCGAGAGCTCCTTACGTACAGCGTCGATACCCTGGTTAAGGTCGATCTCAATACCCTTGCCACCTTCGCCTGGCTGACGGAGTTCTTCTGGGATGAGCTCGGTTGGGTTAGAGTCCATCTTCTCAATCCAGATACCGTCCTCATTGATCTTAGCCTTGATGTTACGGTCAGCCGAGCAGCTTACACCCATACCTACAGGGAGTGAAGCACCGTGACGTGGCAGACGGATCACACGGATGTCGTGAGCCAAATACTTGCCACCGAACTGAGCACCGAGACCGATCTCATATACCTTCTTAAGGAGCTTCTCCTCGAGGTCGATGTCACGGAATGCACGACCAGTCTCATCACCAGTAGTAGGGAGAGAATCGTAGTACTTGATCGAACCGAGCTTCACGGTGAGGAGGTTCTTCTCAGCTGAAGTACCACCGATAACTACACAGATATGGTATGGAGGACAAGCAGCAGTACCGAAGTGCTTGATTTCCTCAACGAGCCATGGGAGCAAGGTGTTCTCATTCTGAATGAGCGCCTTGGTCATAGGGTAGAAGTAGGTCTTGTTAGCCGAGCCACCGCCCTTAGCTACGCAGATGAACTTATACTCTGCACCCTCAGTAGCCTCGATGTCGATCTGAGCAGGGAGGTTGCACTTGGTGTTGATCTCATCGTACATGTTGAGAGGAGCGTTCTGCGAGTAGCGGAGGTTGTCCTGAGTATAGGTGTTGTAAACGCCACGAGAGAGAGCCTCTTCGTCCTCGAAGCCGGTCCAGACCTGCTGACCCTTTTCAGCGTGGATGATAGCAGTACCTGTATCCTGGCAGAAAGGAAGTACACCCTTTACAGCGGTCTCAGCATTGCGGAGGAACTGGAGAGCTACATACTTATCGTTCTCTGTAGCCTCAGGATCGCGGAGGATCTTAGCCACCTGCTCATTATGCTCGCGACGGAGCATGAACTCTACGTCGTGGAAACACTGCTGAGCCAGCATGGTCAAAGCTTCAGGAGTAACCTTGAGGATCTTGTGTCCCTCGAACTCACTGACAGAGACTCCCTCCTTGGTGAGGAGATAGTACTCGGTGGTGTCCTTGCCCTTTTGGAACATAGGGGCATACTTAAATGGAACTACGTTTGCCATAAAAATAAACTTATTTTGAATTTGATATTAGATATGTTTTTTCACAAAGAAATTGCTCGTATGTTTATCGCTGCAAATATAGTCAAATCTTTTATATTTACGCCTATGTGTACGTGAAAATTTCATAATTTGATTAGAATTTGCGACTATTGTCAGAAAATGGCATGTTCGGATGATTGTTTTTGCTGTAAAATAGGAGCAGAATGTGTCAAAACGTACGGATTTTGTTAAAATTTCTCTCAAAACTTCATTTTTATTGGCGAATTTTTGGTAAAGTATGGGATAATATATAAACTTACACGCCATATACTACAAGATTGCAGTTATTTAAGAATAAAATTCCAATATCTATTCGATAGGATCATGATACAATCCATAACCAATAGGCTACCATCAGAATGCCAGAATATCTCTGACGTACGCAGTGAGATCGATAATATCGACAAGGTTATCATCGAGCTGTTGAGCCGTCGTTTCGACTATGTGAAGGAGGTGGTGAAATATAAGGAGAATACTCCTGACAGCATCCAGGCAGAAGATCGTCGTCAGGCGGTCCTTGAGTGCCGCAGACAGTGGGCCGAGGAGAGAGGATTGAATCCGGATGTCATCGAGAAAATGTACGATGATCTGATCCAGTATTTTATCAGTGAAGAAATGAAAATCAAGAATATATAATATACTATAAAACGATTATGTTCAGAAAAGAAATCAAAGTTCTTGACTGCACCATCCGTGATGGCGGTCTGATGAACAAATGGCAGTTCAGCAAGGAACTGGTCAAAGGAGTCTATGATGCTTGTGTAGCCGCTGGTGTCGACTACATGGAGATTGGATATATCAGCAGTGAGGATCAGTTCCCACGTACAGAATACGGCCCATGGAAGTTCTGTGCAGAAGACGATATCCGTGAGATCGTCGGCGAGAACAACACCAATACCAAGCTCTCTGTGATGGCTGATATCGGTCGTATCAAGTATGAGGATATCCGTCCTAAGTCTGAGAGTGTGATCGATCTCTTCCGCGTAGCATGTTATGACTATCAGATCGACAAGGCCATCGAACTGGCTCATCATGTGATGGACAAAGGCTACGAGGCTACAATCAACCTCATGGCAGTGTCAAAGGTTTCTAACCGTGCGCTCGATCAGGTCCTTGAGGACGTCGCTAAGTCACGTGTAGGTACATTCTACTTGGTCGACAGCTTCGGTAGCCTCTATTCAGAGGATATCCATCATCTCATCGAGACTTATATCAAGGCTCTTCCAGGCAAGACCATCGGCTTCCATGGCCATAACAATACACAGCTTGCATTTGCCAACACCATTGAGAGTATCATCGGTGGTGCCAATATGCTCGATGCTACCATGCTGGGTATCGGTCGTGGTGCAGGTAACTGCCCTATGGAGCTGCTCCTTTCGTTCCTGAAGAATCCTAAGTATGATCTTGTTCCAGTGCTTCGTGCTATCCAGGAGCATATCAAGCCACTTCAGCAGCAGATCAACTGGGGCTATTTCATCCCTTACATGATCACTGGTTCACAGAACGATCATCCACGTTCGGCAATGGCATGGATGAACAGCGAGAACCGCGATGACTACGTAGCATACTACGAGTCAGTCGTTAAGAACAAGGAAGTTTGAACGAAAGATAAAAAATAAGAATCTCCACCTCGTTTACCAATAAGTAATGAGGTGGAGATTTTTTGTATACTAGCCTATCTTCTGCAGGCTATGCTTTCTTCAGTAGATTAAGTTGTTTTCAGTTGGTTGTCTATCCTTTCATCAGTCAGCGAAAAGCTCTGTCGACAGATAGCGCTCACCGGTGTCAGGCAGAAGAGCGATGATGTTCTTGCCAGCAAACTCAGGACGCTGAGCCAGTACGCTTGCAGCATAAGCTGCAGCACCCGCGCTGATACCCACGAGCAGGCCTTCTTCCTTGGCCAGTGCTCTTCCGGTAGCCAGCGCTTCGTCATTGCCTACAGGGAGGATCTCATCGACGACAGCGCGATTGAAGTTCTTTGGTACGAAGCCAGCACCGATGCCCTGGATCTTGTGCGGGCCGCTAGGCTGACCACTGAGTACGGCACTCGTGGCAGGCTCTACGGCTACGATATAGGCATTTGGGAAATGCTTCTTGATGGCAGCGCCCGTACCGCTGACCGTACCACCTGTACCTGCACCTGCCACAAAGACGTCTACGGCCTCGCCAGCCTCTTTTACAGCCGCTACGATCTCTTCGCCTGTCGTAGCCTCATGGATGGCAGGATTTGCAGCATTCTCAAACTGCTGCAGGATGACGGCACCCGGCGTGTTGTCTCGCAGTTCCTCAGCCTTGGCAATAGCGCCTTTCATGCCTTCTTTACCCGGAGTGAGTACGATCTCAGTACCATAGGCAGCAGCGAGCTTACGGCGCTCTATGCTCATGGTCTCAGGCATGGTGAGGATGACGTGGTAGCCTTTCACAGCGCCTACGAGGCTGAGGCCTACGCCAGTGTTTCCAGAGGTTGGCTCGATGATGGTTCCGCCAGGCTTCAGGATACCTTTACGCTCAGCATCCTCGATCATTGCCAGAGCGATGCGGTCCTTTACCGAACCACCCGGATTGAAGTACTCTACTTTGGCAATGACATTTGCCTTCAGATTACGATTCTCTGCAAACTTATTGAGCTTTACAAGTGGTGTATTACCAATGAGCTCAGTGATTTTATTATAAATAGCCATAGATAAAAAGTAAAAAGTAAAAAGTAAAAGGGAAATAGGGAAAAAGTAAAAATAAATAAATGAAATAGGGGTTTGTAAAAGGACGATGATGTTGGGATCATCTAAAATATCGCAGCAAAGATAAGTAGTTTCTTTGGCTTGTGCAAATTTATGTGCCCTTTTTTTCGAAAGTAGATTAAATCTGAGCAAAAGCCTGGTCGAGGTCGGCAATGATGTCATCGATATGTTCCACGCCGATCGACAGACGTACGGTGGTAGGAGTGATGTGCTGCTCGGCAAGCTCCTCAGGCGTGCACTGGCTGTGAGTAGTGGTGTAAGGATGGATGACGAGCGACTTCACGTCGGCCACATTAGCCAGCAGAGAGAAGAGCTGGAGCGAGTCGATGAATTTCCAGGTATCTTCCTGAGTACCATTGACCTCGAAGGTGAAGATTGAGCCACCACCCTGTGGGAAATACTTCTCGTAGAGCGCATGGTCACGATGGCTAGGGAGAGCAGGATGCGATACGCTCTTTACCTTAGGATGCTTAGCCAGATAGTCGACTACCTTTAATGCATTCTCCACATGACGCTCGATGCGGAGTGGCAGAGACTCTACACCCTGCAGGAGGATCCAGGCGTTGAAAGGAGAGATGGCAGCACCCGTGTCACGCAGGATGACCGCACGGATACGGGTCACGAAAGCAGCAGCGCCAGCCACGTCAGCAAAGACAGCACCATGATAAGATGGATCTGGCTTAGCCAGTGTAGGATACTTGTCAGCATTAGCCTTGAAGTCGAATTTACCAGCGTCTACGATCACGCCACCGAGGCTTGAGCCGTGACCGCCGATGAACTTAGTAGCCGAGTGTACTACGACGTCAGCACCGTGTTCGATAGGGCGGATGAGGATAGGAGCGAAGGTATTGTCCACGATGAAGAGGACGTTATGACGATGAGCCACTTCTGCGATGGCATCGAGGTTGGTGACGTCAGAGTTAGGATTGCCGAAGGTCTCCGCATAGACCACCTTTGTATTCGGACGGATGGCAGCCTCCAGAGCTTCGAGGTCGTTGACGTTGACGATGGTGTAGTCTACGCCCTGAGTGGTGAGTGTATGCGTGATGAGGTTGAAAGAGCCGCCATAGAGATTGTCAGCAGCCACTACGTGATCACCGTTCTGCAGTACGTTCTGCAGCGCATAGGTTACAGCAGCTGCGCCACTGGCCACTGCCAGGCCTGCTACGCCGCCTTCCAGGGCTGCTACACGATCTTCGAATACACCCTGGGTAGAGTTGGTCAGACGGCCGTAGATGTTGCCAGCGTCGCGAAGACCGAAGCGGTCGGCTGCATGCTGTGAGTTACGGAAGACGTAAGAAGTCGTCTGGTAGATAGGTACTGCACGTGCATCTGAAGCTGGATCTGGGGTTTCCTGACCTACATGAAGTGCGAGAGTCTCGAGGTGAAGTTTTTTCTGTGCCATAGTTGTATTTTTTTAATTTATAATTTATAATTCATAATTCATAATTGCGATTTTGTTTTCGCACTGCAAAGATACGGGGAATTATAAACGTGTTCCAAGAAAAAATACAAACTATGGAAAATAATTCTATGAAAACATAGTCGATAAGAATGATATTCTATAAGATATGGCTAAAACGATGAAAAACTAAAAAAAGTCATACCCCGAAGAGTATGACTTATCTGATGGATGTAACAAATCTTTGTGTGATTGCTTCAGGCGTCGCGTTATGCCATCGCCGTCCACAGCAGCGCAGCGAGAGCAGCACCGATGATCGGGCCACACAGAGGCACCCAAGCATATTCCCAGTGCGACGATCCTTTGTCGGGGATAGGGAGGATCGTATGTGCGAAGCGTGGAGCGATGTCACGCGCAGCATTGAGTGCATAGCCCGTCGTAGAGCCGAGGCCCATACCGATGGCAACGATGACATAGGTGATCGGGATCAAGCCGGTCTCACCGCCGAAGTTCGCAGGGATGCAGAAGACACACATGATCAGGACGAAGGTAGCCACAATCTCGCAGAAGAGGTTGTTCCACTTGTTTGGGATAGCAGGCGCCGTGCAGAACACGCCGAGCTTGGTGTCGTGGTCCTTGGTGGCAGCAAAGTGATCGCGATAGAAGAGCCATACCAGCACAGCACCGCAGAAGCCACCGACCATCTGTGAGGCGATGTAGCCGGGCACCATTGCCCAGTCGAACGAACCGCTCATGGCAAGTCCCAGCGTCACGGCAGGATTCAGATGCGCACCAGAAGGAGAGGAGACGAGCGCGCCCATCATCACAGCCAGGCCCCATCCGAGGGTAATAAAGACCCATCCGGCACCTTTCGCCTTACACTTCTCCAGCGAAGCAGCCGCATTGACCCCTTCACCGATCAGGATCAGGAAGAGCGTACCGAGAAATTCAAGAAAATAGAAATTCATGATAGTATTTTAAGTTATGATTCATGTATAAGTACAGCTGCAAAGATATGGATCTTTCTTCATATCTCCAAGCAAAAGACTCCGAAAAGACACATTTGTTCCAAGAAATTTTTGGTTTCACGAAAATTAGTCTATATTTGCAGCGTCATTATAGTATAATATTCTATTAAGAAAGACAATCCTTATGAAAACCGTCGTTGAAGTCCTCGATGATACCGATCTCCGCATCCTCCGCGAACTGCAGGCCAATGCGCGTCTGCCTTATAAGGAGCTTGGCAGCCTGGTCAATCTCAGTTCTACGCCCGTATTCGAGCGTGTGAAGCGTCTGGAGCGCGAAGGCTATATCAAGCGCTATGTGTGTGTCCTCGATGCAGAGAAGCTCAATAAAGGCTTTGTAGTCTTCTGCAGTGTCAAGCTCTCACCGCTCAATAAGAAAGTGGCACAGGAGTTCTGTGACACCATCCGTGACATCCCTGAGGTCACCGAGTGCTATAACATCTCCGGCCAGTACGATTATCTCCTGAAAGTACACGCGCCCGATATGAAGTATTACCAGGAGTTCATCCTCAATATCCTTGGCGAGCTCCCCATGTTAGGATCGCTCACCTCCACCTTTGTGATGGAGGAGGTAAAGAATCAGTTCGGCGTATCGCTATAAACTTTATCAAAACAAATCATATGCATCGAATCATTACACTTTCGCTCGTGTCGCTCCTCACCGTGGCACCAGCGGCCTTTGCCAAGCAGAAGAAGGCGAAAAACACCAACCCCATGTATCACAAAGGGTGGGTCGACTTTAATAAGAATGGCGTGAAGGACATCTACGAAGATCCATCGCGTAGTATTGACGAACGTATCGAAGACCTGCTCTCGCAGATGACGCTCGAAGAGAAGTCCAACCAGCTCACCACGCTCTATGGCTTCGGCCGCGTCCTGCAGGACTCACTCCCTACACCCAACTGGAAAAACGAGATCTGGAAAGATGGCATTGCCAATATTGACGAGATGCTCAACGGCGTAGAAGGCGCAGGCCGCTTCACCGGCTACAACTACCCGTTCAGCCTGCATGTCGATGCCCTGCATACCGTCCAGCGCTTCTTTGTCGAAGAGACACGCCTGGGCATCCCTACCGAGTTTACCAACGAAGGCATCCACGGCCTCAATCATACCAAGACCACGCCACTGCCAGCGCCTATCTCCTTAGGCAGCACCTGGAACCGTGACCTCATCTACCGTGCCGGCAGCATCGCAGGCCAGGAGGCGCGTCTGTTGGGCTATCACAGCGTCTATGCACCGATCCTCGACCTGGCACGCGATCCACGTTGGGGACGCACGCTCGAGTGCTACAGCGAAGACCCATACCTCATCAGTGAGCTGGGCCTCCAGATGGTCAGAGGCGTGCAGAGCCAGGGCGTGTCGTCCTGCCTGAAGCACTATGCCGCCTACAGCGTCCCAAAGGGAGGCCGTGACGGCGATGCACGCACCGATCCGCATATCACCCCCCGTGAGCTGCATGAGATCTTCATGTATCCCTTCAAGAAAGTCATCATGCAGGGGCATCCGATGGAGGTCATGAGCAGTTACAACGACTGGAACGGCGAGCCTATCAGTGGCTCCTATTACTTCCTTACCACCCTCCTCCGTCAGCAGTATGGCTTCAACGGCTACGTCGTCAGCGACAGTGAGGCCGTCGAGTTCATGCACTCCAAGCATAAAGTGACCAGCACCTACGAAGAGACCGCCAAGCTCGTCCTCGAGGCTGGCCTCAATGTGCGCACCAACTTCTCCATGCCGCAGACGTTCATCCATCCCGTACGCAGCGCCTATCAGAAAGGCATGCTCAGCATGGAGACCATCGACCAGCGCGTACGCGAAGTCCTCAGCGTGAAGTTCCGTCTCGGACTCTTCGACGATCCATATACCGGCGATGGCGAGCAGGCCGATCAGCTGGCCGGCTACGATAAGCATGTCGACTTCACCGACGAGGTGCAGAGCCAGGGCATGGTCCTGCTGAAGAACGAGGCCGTAGGCGCCTCACCGTTGCTGCCATTAAGCAAGGAGACCGTCGGCAAGATCCTCGTTACAGGTCCATTGGCCGAAGAGACCAATTTCATGATCAGCCGCTATGGCCCGAATGGCCTGAGCTGCATCTCCATACTCCAGGGCCTCAGAGACTATGTCGGTGCCGACAAGATCACCTACGAGAAGGGATGTGACGTCTTCGATGCCCATTGGCCAGAGACCGAGATCATCCCCGAGCCATTGACCGCCGAGGAGGAAGCCGGCATCCAGCGCGCCGTAGACGCTGCGAAGGACGTCGACGTCATCATCGCCTGCCTGGGTGAAGACGATCGCACCACAGGCGAGGGCCGCAGCCGTACGTCGCTCGACCTGCCAGGCCGTCAGCAGTTGCTCCTCGAGCGTTTGGTAGCCACCGGTAAGCCTGTCGTCATGGTGATGGTCAACGGCCAGCCACTGACCATCAATTGGGCCAACAAGTACGTGCCAGCCATCCTCGAGACCTGGTTCCCATCCTATCGTGGCGGCGCCATCGTGGCACAGATGCTCTTTGGCGACATCAACCCATCGGGCAAGCTCCCTATCACCTTCCCGAAGACCATCGGCGAGGTGGAGTTCAACTTCCCATACAAGCGTGGCTCGCACAATGGTCCTGCGTGGTATAAGCGTGGCACACGTGTCAATGGCGCCCTCTATCCATTCGGCTACGGATTGAGCTATACACAGTTCGAATACGCCGATATGAACGTTGACGTCAACGGATACGACATCACCGTGACTGCCAGGATCACCAATACCGGCCAGCGCGATGGTGTAGAGGTCGCACAGCTCTATTTCTCCGATCTCGTGTCGTCAATGGTGACCTACGAGTCGCAGCTCCGTGGCTTCGAGCGCGTAGAGCTTAAGGCCGGAGAGACCAAGACCGTCACCTTCCACCTCAACCGCAACGATCTGCAGCTCCTTGACAAGGACATGCACTGGGTGGTAGAGCCAGGCGACTTCGAGTTCCGCGTCGGTGCCAGCAGCGAAGATATCCGCTTACGTCAGACCGTCTATATCTCCCCATCCGGCTCTCAGACCGTCAGCGGAGAGAAGACAAAGGCCACAGGCTTTACTGTGCCGAAATGATGAGAGATTCTTAAATAAAAAGAAGGTATCGCTTAACACTATGCGGTACCTTCTTTTTGTTATGATTGTATCACTCTATTTCGTGTAATACCTTTTTACACTTAAGAAGGTACTTAACAAATCTCTGCAATACCTTCTTACATCTCGGAAGGTACTAAACGAAATCGTGAGATACCTTCATTGATCACGAAAGGTATCTCACGAATTTGTTTGGGCACTTTGTGGATGTATGATAGTCGATGTCTTTGAGGTTACTTAACGACCTTACTCTTCTTCACCGCTTTCCTGATCTTCCGCGCAATGACGTTAGCGCCGGTAGCGTTGGGGTGGATGCCGTCGGGGAAATGCTGCTGCATGCGATCGGTGGCCTTATACAGGTCGACGAGGCGCCAGTGGTGGCGCTTGGCCATCTGACGGATGGCTGGAAGCTCATAGCGGGCGATGATGCTGTCGCGGATGTGGAAGTTCTCCTGATAGGCCTTGGCGGGCAGGGCGATGATGATGTGAGGATGCGACTCCAGCTGTTCGAACTCCATGGCCAGCGACTCCAGGCCCTGGATGAAGCGCTCGGTACCCACCCAGTTGCGCTCCTTGCTGTCGTTCGTGCCGAGCTTGATGACACAGATCTGTGGCAGGAACGCCTTGGCATCCTGGTATTCCTTGGTCGTGGTCCATGGGAAGTCGCCTTCCTTCTGTGCCGTCGTGCCGCTGACACCGAAGTTCATGACCTGATAACGGCTGCCGAGCATGGCTTGCAGCTGTGCAGGATAGGAGTCGTGTTCGCGGTCCTCGATGCTGTAGCCGTAGGTGATGCTGTTGCCGATACATGCTACGCGTATCTGTGCGGAGAGGAGCGAGGTGTGCAGTGCCATTGTCACAAGGAGGACAATGCAGAGAAGGAGGCTGCTGGAAGTCTTGTAAGTCATTGTATTATGGTGTAATGATTATCGTGTCAATGAGAACGAGAGCGTCATGCCGAAGTCGCTGTTGACCGTAGGATAGCTGGTAGAGATGAGCGGAGTGTTGACCTGACGGTCGTAGTACAGCTTGAACTGCAGCGCCTTCGAGAACTGGTAGTCGGCCGAGAACTTGAACGTCCAGGCGGAGTTGCCGCTGGTGGCCTGCGAGAACGCGTCGTTGATCTTGCGGAGGAGCGACATCTGCGACTTGTGGGTCACGTCGAACTTCATGTTGAGATCGTGCTTCACGTCTTTCTGCTTGCCACCCTTCAGGCCGATCTTGGTGTTGAAGTCGGCGATCTTATAGCCCATGCCGAGGGTGAAGTTCTTCGATACGTTCTCGGTGATCTGA
>JAZUIL010000008.1:0-9805 GCA_045642245.1 Bacteroidales bacterium | reverse complement strand
GGATTCGAACCACCGAAGTCGTAGACAGCAGATTTACAGTCTGCCCCATTTGGCCACTCTGGAATACGCCCGAGTTTGCGCTTCAAGATGGGCTTGAACCAACGACCCCCTGATTAACAGTCAGGTGCTCTAACCAACTGAGCTATTGAAGCATTTGCGCGGCGATTAAGATTGCTCTTGTCTCGTTTAGCGGGTGCAAAGATAGAAAGAATTTAAATGCTATCCAAACAAATGTGTCACTTTTTTAAAATTCCCGCTGTTTTTAAATCAAAACGGCGCTCATTTGTCATTTTTGGATTACAAAACAAGGCGATCGGGCATCCCCAACCGCCTTTATCTTCGCTTTTAAAGATTACTCTGCAGTCTCTTCTGGCTGCTCTGGCTCAGAAAAATCATCATTACCAGTTTCAACAAGCAGGTTATACCACTGAATAAACTTCTTAATGTCTCCTGCATGAACACGATCTGCATCATATTCTGGCATAACCTCAGCAAACCATGCGCGCTGAGCATCTGCAGGATCCTTGATCGTAACTGGAGCAATCTTACCTCCAGTCAAAGCCTTTGCCTTTGCAAATACGCTATTCAATGGCACTTCTCCATCGACCGTATACATTGCAATATCTCCCAAAGAAAGGACTCTGTCACGCTGAAGAGCAGGACAACGGCGTCCATCGACCAAAGACTCACAAATAAGCATATTCTTACCACGACTAACGAGTCGATATAAACCCGGTTTGCCTGAAATGGCCAAAATTCTTTCAATCATTGTTTATATATTTATAATGTGTAATAATTATTTCTTCAAATCTCCGATAATAACAGTTGCGGCACGGACCGATGCACCTGGCTCTCCCAAGATTTCTATCATCCGATCATATTGTTCCAACATGCGCGAACGGGCCTCACTTTGACCTACTAAAGAAACCAGTTTCTGATGGAGTATTTTTGCGGAGAACTTATATCCCAACAATTCCGGAACAGCAGGTTCCACAAGCGGGTGTTCTTTTGAAAATCCATCGATCACAAGATTCACAAGAGACACAAAGCGGATATGCCTCAACACAAACTGCATAACTGAATAAAACGGTCTGCCGCCTCCGAAATGATAACAAACCACCTGAGGGCAACGCAAGTATGCCGTCTCTAATGTTGCTGTACCACTTGTCACTGCAGCAACTTCCGCAGCACGAATCAGGTCGTACGTTTCTCCAAAAACGATCTTGACCGGAGGCACCATCTTATATTTACGAGTTATCTCCTCATAAAAGCTCGGTGACAATGCAGGAGCTCCCGCAATCACCAACTGATGACAAGAAATAGACGTAGCAGCCTCAAGCATCTTAGGCAGATTATCGTTAATCTCAGCCTTTCTGCTTCCTGGGAGAAGTGCAATTATACTCTGATTGGCATTAATTCCATGGTTCTCACAGAACTTCTCACGATCAAAAGGCTGTGCTTGTAAAGCCGAGAGCTCGTCCACTGTAGGATTACCGACATAAGTAGCCTCATAACCCCTCTGTCGGAACCATTCAACCTCAAAAGGGAAAATGCACAACAGTCGATCGACATATTTCCTGATCTGCTTGATACGATATTCTTTCCAAGCCCAAATTTTTGGAGAAATATAATAGAATACCCTCGCAGAAGGCAGATTCTTCTTTACCCATTTTGCGATATCGAGGTTAAAACCCGGATAATCGACAAGCACCACAGCATCCGGATTATACTCCTCAATATCTCGTTTGCATAAGCTCATTCCCTGAAGGATTGTCGGCAGATGTTTTACTACCTGAACAAATCCCATATACGCGAGATCGCGATAATGACGAACAAGAGTTCCCCCGACAGTGGACATGGCATCACCGCCGAAATACCTGAATTGAGCCTTTGAGTCCTGAGCCTTCAATTGGCGCATCAAATGAGAAGCGTGAAGATCTCCACTAGCTTCTCCTGCGATCAAATAATATTTCATAAAGACTCAAACTCTTTTAAATTAGCAATCTGGGCGTGAGCTGTATAGTCCACATTTTGTGGAACGATAGATATATACCCCTGCTCAAGCCAATAACGGTCCGTATCTTTAGCTTCAGGCTCTGTATTGACATATACTCCTGTCACCTGGAAAGATGCAATTTCTGTATTCTCATCGCCTTCCAGATAATGGAATTCCTGTTCCCATAGACCTGCTGCTTGCCGACAAACTCGGATTCCCTTTAAATCCGTTCCCGCAGGAATGTTTACATTCAAACAAGTATTTTTCGGCAACGTTTTATTCAAAGCAGCTTCTACTATCTTACGGACATAAGGAAGAGAAGGTGTAAAATCAGCTTCCAGACGATGATCAAGCAAAGAAACGCCCAAAGAAGGGACTCCGACAACACACCCTTCAAATGCAGCACCCATCGTACCGCTATACATTACACAGATGGATTCATTGCCACCATGATTAATGCCAGAAACGATCAGATCAGGTTTTCTCTCATTGAAAAGGCGATGCAACGCAAGCTTTACACAGTCTACTGGCGTTCCACTACAAGAATACACTGCAACTTCCCCATCATCCTTAAGTCTCGAGAAAGTAACAGGATGTGTACAAGTAAAACTTGCAGAAAAGCCAGACCTTGGAGAATCCGGAGCACAAACAATGATTCGACCCAGACCTCTCAAGACCTCAACCAGACAGTTGATACCCCTTGCGGCATAGCCATCATCATTCGTTACCAGAATCACTGGTTTGTCATCTGGCAACGGAAGCTGGCCATAACCGTCAGCCTCAGGATATGTGAATGCTTGAAAAGTACCTTCTTCCATTTTACTTTTATATGTTTTCTCGTTGAGCGCGCAAAGATAACTAAAAAAGATGAAACGACAAAAAAATAAGTATGTTTTATGTTTTTTTGGCAGAAAGTTATCAACAAAGGACAAAGTTATCAACATTTTTCTCATTATTTATATATTTAAAATTGGAAGCTTGGAAGAAAAGCATCATCTTTGCACCCGATAAAGAATAACTGAATATAAATAATTCAATATATGGGTTTAGTAATCGCCATTGCCAACCAGAAAGGTGGCGTTGGAAAGACAACGACAGCTATCAATCTGGCAGCGTCATTAGCCACCCTCGAGAAGAAGGTGCTTTTGATTGATGCAGATCCTCAGGCTAACTCGACCAGTGGCCTGGGTATCGATCTCGCCAAGGTTGACACGTCTGTGTATGATTGTCTTATTGGCAGTGCATCTGCCCCATCTGCCATCATGCCGACTTGTGTTGACCGCTTGGATATCATATCTTCTCGCATTGATTTAGTTGGTGCAGAACTTGAGCTCCTCAACATAGAGAATCGTGAGCAGATGCTCAGAAAACAGCTTCGATCAGTACGCAATCTGTACGATTATATCATCATTGACTGTTCGCCTTCATTAGGACTCATCACCGTCAATTGCCTTACCGCGGCTGACTCGGTCATCATCCCCGTGCAGGCAGAATATTTTGCATTGGAAGGCATCAGCAAGCTGCTTAATACTATAAAAATCATTAAGACAAAGCTCAATCCGAAATTGCAGATCGAAGGCTTCTTGTTGACAATGTATGATGCTCGTTTGCGCCTTGCAAATCAGATTTATGAGGAAGTCAAAAGGCACTTCCAAAAATTAGTATTTGACACTGTTATTCAGCGCAATATACGATTAAGCGAAGCTCCTAGTTACGGACTTCCAGCACTCCTTTATTCTCCGGATTCGAAAGGCTCAATTAACTACATGATGTTGGCCAGAGAGCTTCTGGCCAAGCACCACGACACTATTAAAAATTAATAAATAACGCGGGTGATATTTGGATATCTCCGCGTTTTATCGTATCTTTGCGGCGTTGCAGGTCATGTATGCGCGCATATACGTGAGAAATTGCAAACATAATCAACGACAATGAAACCACTAAAGAATGGTCTTGGTCGAGGCTTAGACGCCTTGATTTCAATCGACGATACAGAGAAAGCCCTTTCCCAGGATACCGCTCCTTCTTCAATCAATGAAGTAGAAGTGGAACTTATCCATGCCAACCCAATTCAGCCTCGACACGAATTTGATGAACAGGCTCTTGCAGACCTTACCGCATCTATCAAAAGCATCGGTATCATTCAGCCTATCACGCTTCGTCAGGAAGAAGACGGATCATATCTGATCATTGCCGGTGAGCGTCGTTTCCGCGCTGCACAACTTGCAGGATTGCAGAGCGTACCTGCTTATATTCGCAAAGTCAGCGATGATGCTGTCATGGAGATGGCTCTTATCGAGAACATCCAGCGCGAAGACCTCAACGCGATAGAAGTAGCACTGGCTTATCAGCAACTTCAGTCCCGCAACAATATTACACAAGACGAACTTGCACAGCGTGTAGGTAAAAGTCGTGCCACAGTAGCAAATTTCATGCGACTCCTCCGACTTCCCGCAGAGATTCAGCTGGCATTGAAGGCCAAGCAGATCAGCATGGGTCATGCACGTGCATTACTTGGCATCGAAGATCCAGAGCAGCAGGTAGCCCTCTACCATATGATCATTGCACAAGATTATTCTGTCCGTAAGGTGGAAAGTCTGGTTCGAGACTTCATCGAAGGTCGCATTCTTGATTTCCGTCAGGAAGCTCAAGACTCTGCAAAGAAGCCAAATGACAATGAGCCACAAAATGAATTATATGGAATGATCAGCCAGCGTCTTTCAGAGATGTTCAGTTCCAAAGTCAAGATGGTCTGCAACAAGAAAGGACATGGCAAAATCACCATCCCATTCAAAAGCGACGAAGAGCTTCAGCATATTATCGGCTTGCTCGACAAGATTAACTAAATCACATCAGTGAAGAAAACCAAACTGATCAACATATTCAGAATATTGCTCGTCATCATGATGAGCCTGGCATTTGTCAGCAATCTGTCTGCACAGGTTGCTGCTGACTCTGTTCGTTCTACACAGAGCAAGTTAGCACAGGTTTTCGATGATGAGTTCAAAACTCCAAAGGATTCCATTCTAAAAGATTCCGTCATCATCCAGAAGACAGATACTATCACGAATCTGCCGGATTCCTTAGAAGATGCTTTTTACTACGACGATATCTTACCCCAATATCAGCTGGCAGATACCCTTCAAGCCTTTAATGAAGATTCGTTAGCTGCAGTATATGCTCGTCGTCTGATGGAAGAGACCCGCATTGACGATTATTTCAACAGGTTCAATCCGACACCGGCCAAAGCCGTTTGGATGGCTGCACTTTTTCCAGGAGCGGGACAGATTTACAACCGAAAATACTGGAAATTGCCAATCGTATATGGAGGTTTTCTAGCACTCATCTACGGTTACAACTTCAATCAGCGTTACTTCAGGACTTACCAGAATGCTTATCGCGACATGGTTACCGATAGTCCGAATGCCAGTTACTTGCAGTTCTTACCTGGACGAGACATTGCAGCGAAAAAAGAGTTTGCAGTCCGGCACCATGATTACCTGCTGAAAACATTTACCAGGAAAAAAGATACTTATCGCAACTGGCGCGACTATTGTATCGTTGGCATGTTAGGAGTTTATCTCGTTTCTATTGTCGATGCATATGTAGATGCCGCTTTATACCATTTCGACATCTCGCCAGAACTCGATGCTTACAACTCTCCATCCATGATGGTCAGCTATAAAATTGATTTTTAATCTATGACACGAATACCACGCCTCATCACAACAACCTTGCTACTGGTCTTCTTGGCCGGTCAATGGCTTATGGCACAGAAGCGCGAATTGACAGAAGAGCAGAAAATGCAAAATCCTGCCTATCGTGCCATGATGACCGTCAAGGATTCTGCACTGTTTATCCCAGAGACGCTCAACGATATTGACACACTTGAGTATACCTGGGCCGAACGTCAATACATCCATATTGACCCGAATTGTGTCAGCATTGCAGATCCTGAGCCTACACCTGATTCGGTTTATATTATGCGACTGAAGGCGTTGCCTACAGTCATTGACATGCCTTTTAACCAGCCGGTAAAGAAGAGTCTTGATTTCTATCTGACCCGTCGCCGTTCTTTGGTTGAGCATATGGTCGGATTGGGATTCAATCACTATTTCCCGATTTTTGAAGATGCACTTCAGCGCCACGGTCTACCAAGTGAACTGAAATATCTTGCCTGCATAGAATCCGCATTACGAGTCAATGCATATAGCCGTGCACATGCAGCAGGTCTTTGGCAATTTATCCCAAGTTCCGGCATCCTTCAGGGTCTTGAGATTAATAGCTACATCGATGAGCGATACGATGTTTATAAGTCTACGGAAGCCGCATGTAAGTTCCTCAAACAATTATATAATAAATTCCAGGACTGGCCATTAGCTATTGCTGCATACAATTGCGGACCTGGCAATATTGACAAAGCGATTGCCCGTTCCGGTGGTCGTCGCACCTTCTGGGAGCTTTATAACTATCTGCCAAAGGAGACCCGTTCATACGTTCCACTTTTCATCGCAGCTACTTATTCGATGAGTTATCACTGCGAACATAATCTCTGTGGAAAAGAAGGTTCTATCCCAGTAGAATGTGACACGATAATGGTCGATCAGTTCGTTCACTTCGAACAGATCAGCCACTGGTTGAACATGCCTATCGAGCAGATTGAAAGCCTCAACCCGCAGTATATCTGCGATATCGTACCAGCTTCTGTTGAGAAATCTCGCAGCCTTACTCTTCCTGCAGATAAAGCCGTCGCATTCCTTCAGTTCCAGGATAGCATCTATGCATACAAAGCAGATTCGCTCCTGCCTCGTAACGGAGAAATCAAGGAAGTCCTTGAAAGAGGGCGTCGCAACAGTTATGTCAATGCCGGAGGCAATCACAGAGCCGGTTCAGGTGCTCGTGGTGGCAGTTCTGCCGCATCTGGTAGCTCTCACATCGTAAGAAAGGGAGAGACACTCAGCAAAATTGCGAATAAATATCATACGACAGTCGCGGCGCTCAAAAAAGCCAACGGCTTACGCCATGACAAGTTAAGAGCCGGTCAGAAACTCCGGCTCCCATAGTCAAAGAGATCTCCTTGCTAACTTAATCCCCTAACAAGAAAATCTGACTAACCATGACCGAGAAATACACTAATTTTGGATTCTTTTCAGACAGCCAACCCCTTGGATTAGGTTCTGAATATGTTGCAGACGAAGAGTCTCAGATCCAACAGGAATTTGCCAATCTCCTTGTCGAGTATCACCATACTCGCAATGGAGACAAAGAAGAACTCATACGACGTGCTTTTGACTTTGCTCGGAAAGCACATAAAGACGACAGGCGTCAGAATGGCGTCCCATATATTTGTCACCCATTAGCAGTAGCACGTATCGTTGCCGGAGAGATGGGACTTGGCTCTACCAGCATCAGTGCTGCACTTCTGCACGACGTTATCAAGAGCAACCGTGTCACCTATGAAGATGTAGAGAACGAATTCGGAGCACGTATTGCCGGGCTCGTCAAAGGCCTTACCAAAATTTCTGGAGGCAATGTCCGTTTTGTGACCGAAGAGACCAGTGATGGCAGTCATCCTGCTATCACCAATCCAGAAGAACAAGCCGAAAACTTCCGCAACCTCTTGCTTACTTTCAGTGAAGACGTCCGAGTTATTCTCGTCAAAGTGGCTGATCGTCTGCACAATATGCGAACGCTGTCTGCACTCCCATTCAGCAAGCAGAAGCGAATCGCTAACGAGACGTTGTATCTATACGCTCCTATTGCAGACCGTATGGGTCTCTATAACATCAAGCAAGAGCTGGAGGAATTGAGTCTGCAATACGAGAATCCAGAAGAGTATCAGCAGATCAAGGAGCAGATGCAGGAGGCAGAAGAGAACTGTTCATTGCTTTTCAAGACATTCAGTGCACCTGTCACTGCATTACTCGACGGACTGGGATTGAAATACACATTCCAGTACCGCATGAAGAGCATCTACAGCATCTGGCGCAAGATGCACAAGAAGCATGTCTCTTTCGAAGAAGTATATGATCTTTTTGCGGCTCGTATCGTATTTACGCCTTCTTCTCCAGAAAACGAAAAGACAGATTGCTGGCGTATCTACACCGCGCTGACCAGCATTTATAAGATACATCCGGATCGTATCCGCGACTGGATCAGCCATCCTAAGGAATCTGGCTACGAGGCGTTACAAGTGACCGTGATGGGTCCGGACAGCAACTGGATCGAAGTCCAGATCCGTTCAGAGCGAATGAACGAGCTGGCTGAAGGCGGAATGGCTTCCCACTGGAAATATAAGAGTGGACAGACGTCTGATAATGGGATCAACAAATGGTTGCAGAATATCAAGGATATTCTCGACAACCCTGCACCAAATGCAACGGACTTCCTTGATCAGATCAACCTCAACATTCTTTCGAGTTCGATCTATGTCTTTACGAAGAAAGGAGATCTCCATGAGATGCCAAAGGAATCGACCGCTCTCGATTTCGCCTTTGCTCTGCATACCGATATCGGCATGCATGCCGAGGCGGCACGTATCGATCATGAGCTCCAGCCTCTCAACACGATACTCGAAAACGGACAGCAAGTAGAGATCATCACATCTGAGACCGAACGATGCACCGAGCAATGGATGGAGTGGGTTCATACCACCAAAGCTCGTGCAAAAGTCCGTCGCTTCCTGAACGACAAGAATCCTGAGATTGCTGCCAAGAAGAAGCAGAAGAACATTCTTTCCAGCTTGTTGGGAATCGTCAACAAGAAAAAGAAAGATGCGAAATCTGCTCAGCAGAAAGAAGCTTTTGTTCCGAAATCAAGCACGATCGAACTCTCTGGTATTGATGGACGTGGATTGCTCAACACCATCACACGAGTCATCAGTGAGAACTGCACTGCAAATATTGTCAACATTCACCTCGAATGTAAGGAAGGTCTCTTCAAAGGATATATTACCCTTGACTCTGGAGACAACAAGATTATTGATAAGATGTGTGCAGCTCTCAAACAGATTCATGAGGTCGAAAAGGCGCATCGCAAATAATCATTATCGCTATGCTTATTGCATCACAGAAGAAGAAGGAAAATATCGCAGAATACCTATTATATATGTGACAGGTGGAGGATTTGCTTCGTGCCTGCCAGCTGGACGATGAACGCATCGAACAGTTGCTGGTCAACCGTTTTGCCACGATGACCGATGACCTGTCGAGCGTACGCCAATGGTATCTGGAACTGCGCGACATGATGCTCGGCGAAGGCAGACGCGAACACGGACATTTGCAAATCAACACCAATGTACTCAACCAGCTGACCGACCTGCACCAGCAATTACTCAAGGAGGGTCAGGATGCCATCTACACATCCTGCTTCTACTCCACCCTACCCTTCATCGTGGAGCTCCGCGGCAAAGAAGGCGAGCAGAAAGTGGGTGAACTGGAGACCTGCTTCACCGCGCTCTATGGCGTGATGCTGATGCGTATGCAAAAACGCGAAATCAGCAAGGAGACAGGCGTCGCTATCAAGCAAATCAGCAAATTCATGGGACTGCTGGCCGAGAAATACAGATGCTGGAGAAACGGTGAACTGAAACTCGGCAGCGAAACACTATAAAACAATATGCAAAGACTATTCTTCTACGGCATCATCATCTTGGCGATAGTCCTTCTGTTGGCTATACTTGACTTCATCGTCTATCGCATCCTGCGTCTGCTGCTGGCCAAGCAGACAGCCCAGACCGTCAATGTCGCCTTCATGGTCATTCTGCTGCTCGTTATCAGCGTGACATCCTGGTGGGGCAATACACGCACC
>JAZUIL010000007.1:0-2093 GCA_045642245.1 Bacteroidales bacterium | reverse complement strand
AAAAAGATTTGTAAGATGACAGCAATGAACGCATATTGGTGGTGGCGTAACTCATAACATAAACGTTGTGGGTCGCACCCTTATGCGATAAAGAGATATTGAGGGGCTTGCAGGACACAACGTCATGCAAGCTTCTTTTTTTTTTGCATCATTACTTTTTTACTTTTGTCAAGAAAAATAATACAATATACTATAATGAAATCTTATCACGTTGATGAAAATGGCTATTATGGCCAGTTCGGTGGAGCCTACATTCCAGAGATCCTCTATAAAACTGTTGAGGACCTGAAGAAGGCTTATCTGCCAATTATTGAAAGCAAAGAGTTTCAGGACGAGTACAGAGCTTTGTTGCGTGACTATGTAGGTCGTCCGTCTCCACTTTATTATGCAAAGCGAATGAGCGAGAAGTATGGTTGTCAGCTCTACCTCAAGCGCGAGGATCTGAACCATACAGGTGCACACAAGATCAACAATGCCATCGGTCAGATTCTTATCGCTAAGAAGATGGGTAAGACCCGTATTGTGGCAGAGACCGGAGCAGGTCAGCATGGTGTGGCTACCGCTACCGTCTGTGCTTTGATGGATATCCCTTGCCGCGTCTACATGGGCGCTACCGATGTTAAGCGTCAGCACGTTAATGTGGAGCGTATGAAGATGCTCGGCGCAGAGGTGTTCCCAGTAGAGAGCGGCAACAAGACCCTCAAGGACGCTACTAATGAGGCGATCCGCGACTGGTGCTGCCATCCAGCTGATACCTTCTATATCATCGGCTCTACCGTAGGTCCACACCCTTATCCTGACATGGTGGCTCGTCTGCAGAGCATCATCTCGGAGGAGATCAAGTGGCAGCTCGAAGAGAAGATCGGCCGTAACTATCCTGACTACTTGATGGCTTGCGTAGGTGGTGGTTCAAATGCTGCTGGTACCATCTATCATTACCTTGATGAGGAGCGTACGAAGATTATCCTCGGTGAGGCAGGTGGCCTCGGCGTAGATACCGACATGACTGCAGCTTCTATGCAGATCGGTACCCTCGGAATCCTCCATGGCAGCCGTATCAAGCTGATGCAGACAGAAGATGGTCAGATCATCGAGCCATATTCAATCTCTGCAGGTCTTGACTATCCTGGCACAGGCCCTATCCACTGCAACCTCTATGAGACTGGTCGAGCTCAGGTACTTCCTGCTAACGATGATGAGGCGTTGCGCGCTGCATTCGAGTTGACACGTCTGGAGGGTATCATCCCTGCACTTGAGAGCTCTCATGCTCTGGCATTGTTGCCAAAGGTAAAGGATCAGTTCACAAAAGACACCGTCGTCGTATTGACAGTTTCTGGTCGTGGCGACAAGGACCTCGATACTTACCTTGCTCACAAAGATGAGGTGATGAATTCATAATTGAGAATTCATAATTCATAATTATATTTGACAATGAGTTTTAAATATCATACCGCTTCCAAGACCATCCTCGGCGACCTCTGTACTCCCGTATCTGTCTATCTGAAGGTACGCGACGCTTATCCTCAGTCGGCTTTGATGGAGTCAAGCGACTATCACGGAGGTGAGAATGCTAAGTCGTTCATCGGCTTGCACCCTATTGCTTCGGTCTCTATCGAACATGGCGTAGGTGTGTGCAAATATCCTGATGGCTCTTGCATCGAGCATCCTATAACCAAGGAATATGGTTCGGCTCAGGTAATCAACGACTTCCTGGAGTCTTTTGAGGTGACGGGCGAGAATAAGAACTACTGCGGCCTCTATGGCTACACGTCATTCAACGCTGTCCGTTACTTCGAGAATATCAACGTGAAGGACGAGACACAGGCCGAGAACGATGCACCTGATCTCCTTTATATATTATATAAGGATGTGCTGGTGTTCGATCATTATAACAACCAGATGACCATCATTGAGCTCCTTGAAGAAGGCGAAGAGGATGACCTCGACCAGCTGGAGCGCGACTGCACAAGCCGTTCGTATCAGACCTACGACTTCCGTGCCGTGGGCGACTACACTTCGACTCTGACCGACGACGAACACCGTGCCAACATACGCCGCGGAATACAGCATTGTCTGAGGGGCGATGTGTTCCA
>JAZUIL010000006.1:0-2202 GCA_045642245.1 Bacteroidales bacterium | reverse complement strand
GTCTGCTTTGCGCTCGACTGGCTCGAAGAATACACCGCCATCTCCTACCCATTTGCCAAGTACGATCTGGTCATCCTGCCAGGCTTCCAGTTCGGTGGCATGGAGCATACTGGAGCTACTTTCTACAACGATAATACGCTGTTCTTATCTGCTCATCCTACGCTCAATGAGATTCTCTCCCGTTCGCAGCTCATCACACATGAGACGGCTCATATGTGGTTCGGCGATCTAGTGACCATGGATTGGTTCAACGATGTCTGGACGAAAGAAGTCTTTGCCAACTATTTTGCAGCAGCTATCACCGAACCGATGTATCCTACCATCGACCATGACTTGAACTGGCTTTCTACCTTCCAGACTTCAGCGCTTGCCGAAGATCGTACGGATGGTCGTACAGCCATTCAGCAGCCGCTCGACAACCTCAATAATGCAGGTCTCATCTATAATAATATCATCTATAATAAAGCACCTGTTGTGATGCGTAAGATGGTAGAAATCATGGGTAAAGACAATTTTCAGCGAGGTATACAGAAATACCTGAAGAAATATGCTTATGCCAATGCCACCTGGGATGATCTCATCGAAATCCTCGATGCAGAGACCACGGCTGATCTTGCCTCGTTCAGCGAAGCATGGGTCAAGCAGAAAGGTATGCCAGTGATTACTTATCGCACGGATTTCACCGACTATACCACTGACATCATCGATGGTTCTCCAACCCTCAAGTGGCAGCAGCAATGGCGTGATAGTATTACACCCGATGATCAATTCCTTCCTAACATTGATGGCCGCGGTTATGGCTTGTTTACCTTCGAAGATGAGAAACAGCTCAAAGGCCTGCTCAACAACTGGCAGACGACCAAAGGCGTGACACGCCAGAGCCTGCTTATGACTATCAATGAGAATTACTTAGCAGGAAAATATGAAGACCTCGAATGGTTACAGACATTGCTCGACGGACTTCGTCAGGAAGAAGATGCGCAGACAGCGAGTACGCTGGTCAGCTATATGAACGAACCGCTCCTGCAGCTCTATTACGCCTCTGATAATCATCTTGCTGACATTGAAGATCAGTTGCTTACCTTAGCACAGAATCATAAGCTAAATGCCGTCAGGACACAGCTGTGGCGACTCCTTGCCTCTCGTGCTACCTCAGAAAAAGTCGTCAATGCACTTTATAAAGAATGGCAAGAGGCCAAGAATCCGCTGTTGAGTGTCAACGACTGGATGACCTTTGCTTATGAACTTGCCGTCCGCTATCCTGAAAAGGCCTCAGAGATACTTCAAACCCAGCGTCAGCGCCTTGAGAACCCTGACCGTCAGCGTCAGTTCGAGTTCATCAGCCAGGCGGTGGTAGCCGATGATTCTCAGCGAGATAAGTTCTTTGAGAAACTAATCACCGACAGCGAAGCACGTCGCACCGAACCATGGGCACGTTCCGCATTGCATTATCTCAATCATCCTTGCCGTCAGGCCTATGCCGTGAAGTTTATCTACCCATCACTCGAAGCATTGCCAGAGATTCAGCGTACAGGCGACATCTTCTTCCCTGCCAACTGGTGTGCCAGCCTCTTATCAGGACATCGCTCTAAAGAGGCAAATACTGAAGTGCAGCGATATTTGGATGATCACGAAGAGATAAATCCTTTACTAAAGAATAAAATCCTCCGCTCATGGCGTAAATAAGGATTCATAATGATGGCATCCCTATCACGGTACCGTGGAAAGGATGCCATGATCTTCGCATATCTGTCACGGTACCGTGGAAGGGATGCCACGATCAATAATTTCAACATTACGTACACGATGTTGAAATTATTGAAGCTAGAAGTCAACACTACGAACCAAGTGTTAACATCTTTGTTCGTGGCATCGTTGTCACGGTACAGTGATAAGGATGCCAACGTCAGTTTGGCAAGGAAATGAGTTTCTATAGACTTATTTTCTTTGCCAAATTGACTTTTTATATGTTTGGCACAAGTTTTGCTTTCACATGATTGTCTGCAAAACAAGCATGATACTTGCACCAGACATAAAAATTATCAATTATCAATTGACAAATATACATTATTAATTATACTATGGCTACAGGTAAAATTAACGTGACTTCGGAAAACATCTTTCCAGTCATCAAGAAGTTCCTTTATAGTGATCACGAGATCTTCCTCCGTGAGTTGGTAAGTAACGCTGTCGATGCTACAC
>JAZUIL010000005.1:0-2439 GCA_045642245.1 Bacteroidales bacterium | reverse complement strand
AAAAGTTAATCAAAAAATTATGGTAAGCTACAAAGAACTCGGCCTTGTAAACACCCGTGAGATGTTTAAGAAGGCTGTTGCTGGCGGCTACGCTATCCCTGCTTTCAACTTCAACACCATGGAGCAGATGCAGGCTATCGTTATGGCTGCTGTTGAGACCAAGTCTCCAGTTATCATGCAGGTATCAAAGGGCGCTCGTAACTACGCTAACGGTACCATCCTCCGTAACCTCGCTAAGGGTGCTGTAGAGTACGCTAAGGAGCTCGGTTGCGAGAATCCACAGATCGTTCTTCACCTCGATCACGGTGATAGCTTCGAGCTCTGTAAGGATTGTATCGACAATGGCTTCTCTTCAGTTATGATCGACGGTTCACACCTCCCATACGAGGAGAACGTTGCTCTCGCTAAGAAGGTTGTAGAGTATGCACATCAGCATGACGTTACCGTTGAGGCTGAGCTCGGTGTACTCGCTGGTGTTGAGGATGAGGTTTCTGCTGCAGAGTCTCACTACACCAAGCCAGAGGAGGTTATCGACTTCGCTACCCGCACTGGTTGCGATTCACTCGCTATCTCTATCGGTACTTCACACGGTGCTCACAAGTTCACCCCAGAGCAGTGTACTCTCGTAAACGGTGTTCTCGTTCCACCACCACTCGCATTCGATATCCTCGCTGAGATCGAGCAGAAGCTCCCAGGCTTCCCAATCGTACTCCACGGTTCTTCTTCAGTTCCTCAGGATGAGGTTGCTACTATCAACCAGTACGGTGGCCAGCTCGCTGCTGCTATCGGTATCCCAGAGGAGCAGCTCCGCAAGGCTTCTCAGTCAGCTGTATGTAAGATCAACATCGACTCTGACTCACGTCTCGCTATGACCGCTGCTATCCGTAAGTATCTTGCTGAGAACCCATCACACTTCGATCCACGTCAGTACCTCAAGCCAGCACGTGACAACATGAAGAAGATGTACATCCACAAGATCGTTAACGTTCTTGGTTCTAACGATAAGCTTTAATTTCAAGCGCGTTTGAAATTAAAATATTAAATAATACCCTCGCTGCAGAGATGCGGCGGGGGTATTATCTTTTTATCGAGGATCGATAGAAATCGATGAACCTTTTTTTCAGAGTTAGTTCTATTTACTTCTCAGAATCGAAAATCTGCATCAGGAGCTGCCATTTCTCCGCTGAGGTAGCGTTGGCGTCACATCCCTGGAACTGGCTGACGTAAGCTTCCCATTCGGCCTGGCGTGGCAATGTAGCCAGACGAGCCATATCGCGCTCCCAATCGAAGTCATCGACCGTATCGACAATCATGAAGAGCGTATTGTCTTTGGCAAAGATCTGCATCTGCAGGATGCCGACTGCATGCTGGCCTTCGATGATCTCTGGCCACACGTGCGAATGTACCTCGATGTATTGTCGGACGAGTTCTGGATCGTCGCGCAACGTGAGTGTCTGGCAATAGCGTTTCATGACACCTTATATAATATAGCTGTAACCTTACTTATTATTATTGCCATACCACATCACCACGAGGAAACAGATGAGTGGGAGGATGAAGCTGACGTTGACAGCAGGAAGACCGAAGATGGTCTCAAGATCGATGATCATGGCCTGTACAGGAGGAAGGACAGAGCCTCCGAGGATGGCCATAATCAAGCCAGCTGCACCGAACTTAGCATCATCGTCGTTCAAACCGTCGAGTGCAATGCCATAGATGGTTGGGAACATCAGCGACATACATGCAGAGACACCGATGAGACAATAGAGACCCATGACGTTCTGAAAGCAGATGACGCCGAGTGTGAAAATTGCGCCGCCTACGGCAAGGTACTTCAGGAGCAAGCCGGCCTTGAAATAGCGCATCATGAAGGTGCAGATGAAACGTGACACGCAGAAGAAACACATCGCGAAGATGTTATACTTCTGACTGAGGATCTCAGCCTCCTTCTCTCCCATTCCCTGTTCGACGAAGATACGGGTGCCATACTGGATGATGAACGTCCAGCACATGATCTGCACACCTACATAGAAGAACTGAGCGATGACGCCTTCACGATATTTCTTGATGCCGAATACTCGCTTCAGCATGGTGGCGAATCCGTATGGCTGTACGCTGTTATCGCCACTCTTTGGCAGCTTAGCCAGCCAGAAGATGAGCAGCATAACGAGAATGAAACCACCGATGGCGAGATAAGGAGTGACGAGGACACCGAGGTCAGAATCGCGGACAGCCACGAACTCGTCATCGTTGAGCATAGCGCGCTCTTCGGTAGAGAGTGGATTGAGACGGTTCTGAATGAAGTTCATGGCCACGTACATACCACAGAGCGAACCGATAGGATTGAACGCCTGTGCCATGTTCAGACGACGTGTAGCCGACTGTGGTGAACCCATGGTGAGGATATACGGATTGCACGAGGTCTCAAGGAACGACAAG
>JAZUIL010000004.1:0-25212 GCA_045642245.1 Bacteroidales bacterium | reverse complement strand
GCGCTTGATAAGCTCTCTGCAGAGGAAATCGTCGACCTCGATGATGAGAAGAAGGCTGCTATGGTGAGCAATCTGCTCGTAGTACTTTGTGCTGATGAGCCAGCTCAGCCGGTGATTAACTCGGGTACTTTGAATCATTAATTTGTCTTACAATTAAAGATTTAATATAGAAGATTATGAAAGTCTATCCTTCTCGTATCAGTGTTTCTATGACATGCTTTGTCACGCTGATGATGGGTTATACTGGCTATATGGTTTTCCTCTCTGGAGAAATTATCCCTACCATTATCGTAGCCGTGATTTTCTTGTTCGTACTATCGATCTTGTTCACGGTCAGATACTATATTGATCCTGAGACGAAAACACTCAAGATTAAGGTGTGCGGCATTCCTTCAGGAACCATAGATCTGACGGAGGTAAAACGTATTTATAAGTCGAGAAGCATTATGAGTGCACCGGCAGCGTCGCTCAAGCGAATCTGTCTTGATATCAAGGCAGGTCCTGACGTTCTGCTTTCGCCTCGTTATCAGCAGGATTTCCTCGAAGAGATCAAGAAGATCAATCCTGAGATTGACATCGAGAAGCAATTGCTGGATTAAAAGAACGCCTTGTAACATTTAACAATAAGAAAAACAGTGGCCAAGAAAGAAGGAAATACCACAAAAAGCTTTGTACTACGTGTCGATGGCGCTACGATGGATGCTATCGAGGCGTGGGCAGCTGATGAGTTCCGTTCGGTCAATGGCCAGATACAATGGATTTTGGCCGAGGCGCTCAAAAAGAATGGCAGGCTGAAGAAGGCGAAAGCTTCGCTCCAACAACCTGCTGAGGAATAAGTATATAATACGTTTTTACGGATTGACCATAACCGCTTCCAACTGATCTTCGTTCGGCCAATGTGGCAGGAAGAACAGTGGGAGCGGTTTTCCGCCTACACCTGTCCAGTCAATGCGACGAAGATAATTGAAGTCAGGACCGCCGAAGTCAAACGATCGGCCATAGAGAAGGATTGCACATCTGCCATGATCGATCTTCCAGAGGCCGCCACCGTAGCAAGTATCTTCTCCTATATTTAAAAGGTCACGATGGAGGTATACGTGGCCGAAGCGGAGCTCTCCGTCTTCTGAGATGATGAATTTCTGATACACTTTGCAATCAGTATTTAGAGATAGTGAAAAAATACCAAGTTATTTTTAGCATGTTTACCATTTCTTGAATGGCACTTTACAGAGCTGTGAATTATAGTACTTGTGATCGCCGGTAACCTCTTCACCAATCCAAGCCGGGAGCGTCATGATTACATCTTCACTAGGGACTTCTATCTCCGCTACAATAAGTCCTTCGTTGTCTCCATGGAACTCATCGACTTCCCAATGGAGACCGCTGACAGGTGTGCCATCGGGGAGGTTGGCAACACAAGGATTCCCTGATGCATCTTTACAATCCTCAAGGTTGATGACATATCTATGTTTCTCAATCTGAGGCTGTGAGCACATTAAGGTCAGCATTTGCTGTGCATCATCTACAGGGATCTCATACTCAAATTCATGACGTGTAAGTCCTACGGCGTGATCCTTGAATGTGGTGTATGCATGGCTGCCAGCAATGCGAATACGGACGGTCATACCATTGACTGTAGGGATATAACCTTGCCTATAATAGGTCGGAACAGCTAATTCGCGATAGCTTTTTTCACGAATCAGGTACTTATGTTCGATTTCTTGAGCCATTTTGAGTACTTAAGTTAAAAAAAATATGTTGTACAACATGTTTTGCTCGAAAATAATATCCAAAAATATGTTTTACAACACATTTATAAGTTTTCTTGATAAAATAATTTGGAGATAATTGACAAAGTGGTTATCTTTGCACCAAGAAAAATATATAAATTGATGGCAATAAAATAAACAGTCTTAAGTCTTACATCGTTTTAAAACACATAGAATGGTCCTACTCTTGGTGAGCGGGACCTTTTTTATTTCTCTGTACCAAGAATTGATAGGATATCTTCCTTGATCTTATTGATCTCATCGTATTCTCCAAAGCAAAGCTGGCTGGTCAATTCTTTCTCGAACTTCCTGTTGAACTTGTGGCCTTGTGTGATGATGAGGTCATAAAGCTGATGTCCACGTACAAAAAGATAGCAGTTGTCACGATGCACTCCCTGCGCGTTGCAGCGAGCCTCATACCAGGTGGTATCGGCTTCAGGATACAGTTGATTAAGATGCTTGATGAGCTTGCGTGTGCGATCTTTCAGTACACGTAAGATAGAGTCTCCGTGGTGATAGATGGAGTGTTTGCCTACAGGAAGGGAGAGGAGACGATGGAACACGTTCTGCGGGAACTCTGTTTCTCCGACCTCCTGCAGATAAAGTTGCCATACAAGCAGCGGGTAGATGATACGGGAATATTCCTTTAGGAACTTTTCGAATGAGAATTCTGGTTTAGCGATTTCTCCTTCCAAACCTAACTCTTTTGCTGTAGGGTAATCTTCCTCTTGAGCTGCATCTGCTGCACGCTGGCAGTTTTTATAGTAACAGAAGTGATTCTCAAAGCTATAAGTGTAGGTCTGCAGAACAAAGTGCCGGGCATCGATACCGCTTTCTTCGGTCAGATAGCGATAATCAGAGTCAATGGCAATCCAGAATTTTCGGTCAAGGAACTCCCGATACTGCAGACATTGTGTGCAACCAGCAGTCATATTGCCACTGAAACTGCGACTGGCTGCAATAAAACGGAAACGACCATTCGGGTAAGCTTCATGAAGGACCTTTCCCCAGAATATTTCATCGTTTTTGTTCTCGAGATGTATAGCCGCAATGGCCCCCGTCAGACGCAACTCAGCCTTAAAGCGCTTGGCAGCACTTTCGTAGAAGGCACGTTTCTCGCTGTTTGAAGCGCGTGGACGAGGATTGAGATTCATGGTAAGGTGCAGATAATAAGTTTATACTGCCAACGAAATATTGTGTTCTTGTGCCATCTTTCGCATGTTGATAATTGCATAGCGGATGCGGCCAAGAGCAGTGTTGATGCTGATATTCAGTTTTTCAGCGATGTCTTTGAACGACATATCCTCGTAAAAACGCATGCGGATGATTTCCTGCTGGTTTTCAGGGAGGAAGCATACCAAATGACGAACGTCGCGCAAGATCTGTTCGTATGAAACACGGTCTTCGAGCGACTGATCGCAGAGTTCTTTGTCATTAAAGATGTCGTAACCCGCTTCGGTAGGACTGATAAACTGAGCGGTCTGTTGCTGGCGGTAATAATCAATGATCAGATTATGAGCCAGACGATAAATATAACCATGGAAACGACCTTGCTCATCATAGCGCTTTGACTTGATGGTGACGATAACACGGGTAAAAGTATCCTGAAATATGTCTTCTGCTATTTCACGATTCGGTACAGTCATAAAAATATAATTGTACAGCTTATCCTTGTATCGGTTAAGCAGCTCGTCAAATGCTTCATTATGGCCCTGAGAGAAGAGCTGAATGAGCATGTCATCTGAAAGATTTTTCATCTTAAAATCTACTTTTTTTTGTTAATATAGAGTAGATGTGTTTCGATAGGCTTATGTTTTTATAATGTGGTTTTTATCGTTTATCGTCTGCAAATATGGGAGATTTTTCGATAAGTCGGTCAATAAAAGACCAAAATTTGATGTTTTTATATGCTTTTTTCAAAAAAACAATGATTTTTTTACTAAGTTACACAATAAATTCGTATTTTTGCAGTAGAAAAAATTGATTTGGAGTTCTTTGGTCTCTCCGAACATTTATTATAGTATTACACATTATATATTTATATTTATGAAACCTACACTTTTTGTACTTGCTGCCGGTATGGGTAGCCGCTATGGTGGACTTAAGCAGCTCGATGGTCTCGGACCAAATGGTGAGACTATCATGGATTATAGTATTTATGATGCTATTCAGGCTGGTTTTGGCAAGGTAGTTTTTGTGATTCGTCGTGTATTTGAGCAGGATTTCCGTGAGAAGATCGTCTCAAAGTACGAAGGCCGTATTCCAGTAGAACTTGTTTTCCAGGATCTTGATAATCTGCCAGCAGGTTTCACCGTACCAGAAGGACGTGAGAAGCCATGGGGTACCAACCATGCTGTATTGATGGGCAAGGATGCTATCAAGGAGCCATTTGCAGTCATCAACGCTGATGATTATTATGGAAGTGAGTCATTCAAGGTACTTGCTGATTATCTCACTAGCATCGAAGGTACTGAGGGTAAGTATGCTATGGTTGGCTATCGTGTATGCAATACTCTTTCTGAGGGTGGTACTGTAGCTCGTGGTGTCTGTGAGACCAATGCAGAAGGCTTCCTTACTAAGGTAACTGAGCGTACAAAGATTCTTCGCGAGGAGGATGGTGTAATCCGTTTCATCGAGGAGGATGGCAAGACCGCGCTTGCAGAGAATACTCCTGTATCTATGAACATGTGGGCCTTGACTCCTGATTACTTCCGTCATTCGGAGGAGTATTTCATTGAGTTCCTTAAGGAGCATGGTCAGGAATTGAAGTCAGAGTTCTTCATCCCATTGATGGTCGATATTCTTATCAATTCAGGTAAGGCAACTTGTAAGGTGCTTGATACTCCATCAAAGTGGTTTGGTGTAACTTACGCTACTGACCGTCCTGCTGTCGTTGCAAAGTTCAAGGAATTGCATGACAATGGTCTCTATCCTAATAAGTTGTTCTAAGCTCAAATAATCATCCGAACTTAAACTAATCATCCGTCAAAGAAGTCAAAAGAAGTCAATTTTTGTTTGCTTTCTATGATTTCTTTGATGGAGTAAAAACATAATTATGAGCAATCTGCATATTACCGATATCGTTATCGAAAGCATGTGGGGAGATACTACCCTTGAGTGGCATGATCTCGACCCGGGTGTCAATATTGTTGTAGGTCAGAACGGTTTCGGTAAATCTACGATGCTCAACCTCATCCGTGCTGTTCTTGCCAAAGACGAGAAATTCATTAAACAGCTCAAGGCGAAGGTTTCCATCAAAACCACGATGGGAGAGATGTCGTTCGATGGCAAGCAGATGGTACATTCTCCTGCATTTGGAGGATATGATGGACCGACTAGCTTCTACTACGTCAATACTTTTGATGTGCCAGCTAGTAAGAAGTCATCGCTCTCACAGCTCGGATTGACACTCGATCAGGTACTCTATCAGCGTAATCCGGACGTGTTCTCATTCTCTGACTATCGTCTTGGTATGCTCAAGGATCTTCGTTCGGCTTTGGCAAAACAGGAGCGTATTGATAAGTTCTTCGAACTGATTAACTCTCTGTTTGTCAATACAGGCAAGACCATTGAGATTGATGATAAGAACCGAGTCATTTTCCGTAAAGGAGATATGACCATCGAGATGGAGCGTCTTTCTGCAGGTGAGAAACAGATTCTGCTTCTGCTCTTTACGCTCTTTTTGATGGAAGATAAGCCAACGGTTCTTCTGCTTGATGAGCCGGAGATTTCGCTTCATATTGAGTGGCAGGATCGTTTGATTTCACTCATGAGCGAACTCAATCCGAATTGTCAGATCATCATGACTACTCACTCGCCAAACATCTTTGCCGATGGATGGGAAGATAAGCTTACCTTTATCAGTGATCTGGTCGTAGAGAGTGGCGATTGATAAGATTTTCTGTTTAGATCTTTTGAATAAAACAAATGTCAGCAGCGCTTATAACGTTGCTGACATTTTTGTTGTATCTTCTCTGTTTTAAGAAGTTATGATTTTATTGCACACCTTCAGAGGTCATGACAATGCGTTTGATCGTGCCATCCTCATTATAATAGAGTTTGTCAATACAAACCGAGCGACGGAAGCCACAGCCATCAGGAAGGCCACCATTGTGGTAAATGAAATACCAATCGCCATTGAATTCAATGATCGAGTGATGATTGGTATTTGAATTACCTGCCAACTCGTTGAGGATTCCTTTATATTCCCATGGGCCTTCAGGACTCTTGCTCATGGCATAACCCAGTCGCTCAGGGAAATCCTGTGCGAAAGAAAGATAATACCAGTCGCCATGTTTATGCAGCCAAGGAGCTTCGGTATAAGTAAATGCAGGACCTTGGAAGTCAACTTTATGAATCTCTCCATCCAACTCAATCATGTTCTTCTTGAGCTTGGCCCAGTAGCAAGCTGAATTTCCCCAGTAGAGATAAGCCTGTCCGTTATCATCTATGAAGACGGTTGGGTCAATATCGTCCCACCACATGTCCGGACGTGGTTGCGCTGTGTCTGAATTCTTGACGAGAGGCTTGCCTAATGCGTCTTTGAATGGTCCGATAGGAGAGTCGGCCACTGCTACTGCAACACACTTGCCAGGATCACTCTCATTGTTTTCTACGGTGACATACCAATAAAACTTGCCATTGCGCTCAATGACCTGACTGGCCCAAGCTTCGCCTTTGCTCCATTCGAAATCCTTGGCATGAAGTGGACAAGGATATTCATTGAAAGTCTTCATATCAGAAGTAGAGATGACAGTCCATTCGTTCATCAGATAGAACTGCTGAGGATCAGGACATTCGTCTACGCCTGCATAGATATAAACTTGACCACCATACACCATAGCACCAGGATCACCGGTATGCTTGTGACGGACGACAGGATTGCCTTGTGCCGTCCAGGTAGTTACTGGATTGCCGAATTGAATAACCTCTTCTTGTGAAACTGAAGGTTTGGTTTCTTCTGTCTTTGGTGCTGATTGACAAGATGCTAAAAGCGCCAAAGCAATTAATGGAGAATAAATCTTCATGTGTGTGAAAAGAGTTTAGAAAAAGAAAGAATTAGGGTGCCAAAGACTTGCTTTGACACCCTATAAACTTGATTACTTCTTAATAACGTAAACTGCGAATGACTTAGCTCCGAGTTCTACGCTGAGTGTCTGACCATTGATGTTAAGAGCGCTCTCCTTAGGAGTGATCTTCTCTGGATCGTCAAGGGTGTTCTCTGCATCCATCTCTTGATAGGTGAGGAGGATCTGCTTAGCCGACTGGAAGTTCTGGCCTTTCTTCATACCCTGGAACTGGAGATTGAGAATCTGAGACTCTTCGCCGACATTGGCAACCTTAACAATGTATGAATCAGTCTCCTTATCATATACAGCACTTGCGAAGAGACCATTCTGATCAGCATCGCCAGCAACCACTTTCTTGTTCATAGTAAGAGGAAGGACATTGCTTCCCTTATAGTGGCAATAGAGCTGCTGAACGTAGTAAGAAACTGACTTGAATGAACGGAGATTGTCGAACCAGATCATATCAGGACGCCACTGCCAACCCTTAACATGAGCGAAGAGAGGAGCGTATGTAGCCATGTGTACGATATCAGCATTGCGCTCGATACCAGTCATGTGCGCAGCCTCGAGCAAAGAAGTATAGAAGTGATTCCACTTCTTACCATCACCGTGGCAAGCATACTCACCAGCAAATACCTTAGGACCCTTGCGGTCATAGTTGTCATAACGATGACCATGGCTGAGGAACCACTGCTCGTTGCGATAATAGTGCTCGTCATAGAGATCTACCTTGAGCTCCTTCATCTTTGGCTGGAGAAGATCGAAATCCCAACCCTCTGAGTTAGGACCGGTAGTACCGATGAGCTTGAGGTTAGGATAGGCCTTACGGAGTGCATCATTGAATTTCTTCAGGCGCTCGGTGAAAGCGTTGTTTGGTCCACCATGTTCCTCATCATAATCCCACTGCTCGTTACCTACACCGAGATACTTGAGGTTAAATGGCTCTGGATGACCCATTTCTGCACGAACTTTACCCCACTTGCTGTCAACAGGACCGTTGGCAAACTCAACGAGGTCAAGAGCATCCTGGATGTATGGATCGAGATCGTCGATAGCTACGTGAGCGGTCTTCTCATTCCAGATCTCATTCTGGAACTGACAAGCCAAACCACAAGAGATAACAGGGAGAGCCTCGCAACCGAAGTCCTCACAGAGCTGGAAGTACTCGAAGAAACCGAGACCATAAGACTGGTGATACTCAGGATAGAGACGGTATGGGAAGGTGTTCTCCCAACGGTTCTCGTTGAGTGGACGGTTCTCTACAGGACCTACTGAGTTCTTCCACTGATAACGCTGATCGAGGTCAGTACCTTCTACTATACAGCCGCCAGGGAAACGGAAGACGCCAGGATGGAGATCACAGAGCGCCTGTGCAAGGTCTTTGCGCATACCGTTCTCACGACCTTTCCAGGTATCAGTAGGGAAGAGGCTGACATGCTCGATGTCGATGCTATTCATTGGAGCCCAGAAATCACGGCCTTCCTCTGGACGGAGGAAGATACGAAGATGAGAATCCTCGATGGTGATAGGCGATTTGATGGTGAGAGTATATTTCTTCCATTCTTTGCCGCTGACAACGATCTGCTGATCAGTGAATTCCTGGTTCTCGCCCATGGTATCATTGTCTACAAGCTGAATCTGCAGAACACCGCTACCTCCTTCAGGAACACGAGCCCAAAGAGAGAAACGATAAGTTGCATCTTTCTTGACAGAGACACCAAAAAAACCTTCATTTTCAATACCTGTACGCTTGTGTGGATGACCAGGATCAGCCAGACGTACATAATGAGGATTCTTGTCGAAAGGGCCATCTTCAAGTACTTCAAACTTGCCGAACGCCGTCCATCCCATCAGTCGCTGTGGAAATTCGAAGGAACGGTTTTTAATCATCTCGGCATAGAGACCACCATCGGCTGCGAAGTTGATATCCTCGAAGAAGATACCATACATAGTTGACTGGATAGGTGCACCCAATTTCTTTGTCTGGATGACCATGTCGTTGGTTGCAGCTTGAGTGCTCAATGCTGCAGAACCTAATGCGAGTGTGGCCAGCAGTGTTTTGTAGCGATTCATACTGTGTGCAATATTAAGTTAAATATTATTGATTAATTATAAATTGATATCATGGGGCAAATATAGTCATTATTCTTTATAATCCGAAATAATCGGACTAAATAATGCATTATTTGATCGTTTTCGTCTGTTTATTGTTTGAGATATTCTGAAGGTGTCGTACCAAAGGTCTCTTTGAATGCGGTTCGGAAGTATGCCAGGTTACTGAATCCACAGTGGTAAGCTGCTTCAGAGACATTCAGGTGACCTTCTCGCATAAGTTCTGCACTATGCATAATCCTGATTTTCCTGATGTATTCAGCTCCAGATAATCCGGTAAGAGCCTTGATCTTTCTGTATAGGGTAGAATGGCTCATGTGCAGAGAGGTAGCCAAGTCTTCCATTCGGATATTCTCTGTGCCAATATGCTCGATGATATAGGACTTGGTATCACGTAAGAAATTCTGGTCGTAGGCGCTTAGAACTGGTACAGATTCGTCTTCGCTGGCATTGACAGAATCCGTTGAAGTAACGTTTTGTGTCTTTAGTCCTTCCTTGCTGAACCATGTAATCATGCGGGTTCGTGCATTCAGAATATTCTCCAATCGGGTCCTGAGCATCATCAGACTGAATGGCTTAGTCAGATAACTATCAGCACCGTCAGCGTATCCTTCAATCTTATCATCCTGAGTATCTTTCGCTGTCAGCATGATCACTGGGATATGGCTGGTACGAAGATCATTCTTCAGTGTGCGACATAGGATATTGCCGTTCATAACAGGCATCATCAAGTCTGTGATGACAATGTCTGGGGTATGTTCGATAGCTTGCTCAAGGCCTTCCTGTCCGTTATGTGCACGAAGAATCTGATAGTCATTACATAATGCATCTGCCATGAATGTAAGAATCTGATAGTCATCTTCTACGAGAAGAATAATTGGACGCTTATCTTTCTCATCAATGACAATCTCTTGATACTCCTCGCTTTCAGGATGGACACTAGTTTCTATGTGCATTGCATCAGGATAGGTCTGCTGGTTTTCAAGTGTGAGATGGAACGTAGATCCTTCTCCTTCCTTGCTTTCTACCTCAATCTTAGCCTGATGTAGTTCGGCCATTGATTTGACGATGGAAAGACCGATGCCGGTACCAGAAGCCTGATGAGGACCTTTCACTTGATAATACCGGTCAAAAATGTGTGGTAATGCAGATGCCGGAATGCCATAGCCAGTATCGCTTATCGTAATGACGGTAAATTCTTTATCGTTCTTCGTGTATTGACTCTGTTGTAGCTTTATTTCTCCCTTTGGCGTATATTTCAACGCGTTAGAGAGCAGGTTGGTCAGGATGCTACGAATGACATCTGCATCAAATAGAATCTCTTGTTCTGATTCTTCTACATCTACAAGGATTTGCAACTGTGGATTAGAGTTCAGTTCTGCAAAAGACTGTCCGACTTCCTTCACCAGATCCCCAATTTTCCCCTTCTTGACCTTCAAGAAATGATTGTTGGTTTCTGACTTCCTGAAGTCTAATAATTTGTTACAGAGATCAGTAAGTCGACATGAACTGTCATAAACCAGTTGGATACGCTTCTGGACGGATGGATCCAGATGACCATCATTCAGTAACTCCTCAAGAGGCGCCTGAATAAGAGTCAGAGGCGTCTTCAGTTCATGGGTGATATTGGTGAAGAATTGCAGTCGTTCACCATTCTGCTCATGTTCAACAATATTCTTACGTTTCTCAAGTTCAAGTTCTGAGGCAAGCTTCAGACGATGCAGATAAAGCCTGATGGCCAGGAAAATGGCTGTAAGCGCGATGAGCACATAAATGATCCTTGCCCAGAGTGTCCACCACCAAGGATGATGAATATTGATGTTCGTACTGATGATATTTTGTTCTGACCAAGGCTGTCCTTTCAGGCGTGTGCGTACCTTTATATTATATGTGCCAGGAGTAAGGTTTCGGAATGTGACAACACCTCTTGAACAAGGATTCCAACCTTGTTTTGAGTCGTTTGTCATGTATTCATATTCCAAAAGACGACTGTTCGCATAGTCACTTGTGCCAAAATGTAAACGGAAGCTGTTTTGTTCTGGTTCAAGATGGTAAGTTCCATTCTTGTCTGGCATGATGATGTTCTGTTCAATGCCATGAACGTTTGCCTCGAGCGTCTGAACGGAGAGCAGGTTTACTTTTATCGGATTACGCTTGGTCGTAAAACTGTCAGGATAGCAGAGGCAGAGTCCATCCATGGATGTAAACACGATTCCTCCGTCTGGTTGAAGAACCGCTCCACCATTCATGTTTTTCACTGGAACGTAATCTGTCTGGCTGTAGTTGACAAAAGATCGTTCCTCGTAGTTCAGCATAGAGATGCCGCTGTTGGTAGACATCCATATATTTCCATTCTTATCCTCAATAATAGCACGGATATAGGTGTCTCGCAAACCTTCTGCATAGCCGAATTTGATGTATTTTTCCGGATATTGAGTGTCTGGAATGCAGCAAGGACCATCAGGAGTAGACATCCAGAGACGGTTGTGCAAGTCAAACCTTAAGTGCTGAATTGAGTTGGTAAAGAATCCTGTCTGCTGAGAGTAGTTGTTCAACAGGTTATAGTCTTTATCAAAGACATAGATACCATTTTCGTATGTTCCAACCCAGAATTTTCCTTGTTTATCACGACGGATACCATGAGCAGACAGATGATTCAAAGCATTGTTGATCGGTTGACACTCCTCTGCATAGCCATCTTTCAACATATAGATACCATCTGCCGTGGTAATCCAGAGAATGCCGGTATCATCTCTGAAAAAGGTGATCGCTTCGATCTCTTTTCCATCGTGAGTCGTAACTGATTTTACTTTGCCGGTACTTTTGCTAAGTGTCAGCAGATGATATGGGACGGCCAGATACAGCAGATCATCTCCATTTCCGTTGATAGAAAGTATGTTACCATAGCTTTTACCTTCTTGTGCAATATCGTAATCAAAAATGCAGCTCTTTCCTCTGAATCCTAGCACATGATTTCGTGTGCCTGCCCATGTGATGTCTTCTTCTGAATAAATGCCCCAGAAAGGTGCTCCATTAATCTTCTGGAAGTAGGGAGAAGAATGGCTGATAAACTCAATCCCATTACCATTACCGCCTATCCAGATATTTCCATAAGGGTCATGATAGAGTACCTGAATGTCCTCAAAAAGTTTTATTTCACCATTGATGTGGAGAGGTGATACTTCTTCCGTATCGAGATCAATAATCTGTACGCTGTTTCTCGTCGTAATCCAGAGAGTGTGGTTCTCTGCCTCTTGAATATTGATGATTTCGTCGCGTTCAACTTTGCTGAATGGAATCAGACGTGTGCTACCTGGCTGATAGAACCAAAGGCCTACACTTGTACCTAGCCAAATACGGCCAGACTGATCTTTATGGATTTCATTGACATTGAAACGCTCGTCATCCGTCACATCGGTGATAAGTGGCTGGAACTGATGCGTGTGTGTATTATGCACATATGCACCTTGCATGTGTGTTCCTACAATAAGATTGCCATTTCCATCGTCAACGCCACAATGGAAGTTCAGTCTTTTATCATTGATTTCAATAGGAGAGAAGCATTGCTTTGACTGATCAAAATGCAGGATTTCATTCGGACTAATGATCCAAAGATTACGACCTGAAGCTGGAGTAATATCAGAAATGTTAGATAAAGTATTATCGTTTGAATTATAGGTAGTTATAATACCTGTGTCAGGATCTATACAACTCAAACCTTGTCCTTTGGTACCAATCCATAAAAGGTCGGCTTGGTCATCATACCATAGGCAATTGATCATATTGGCATTCAAATTGGAATTTGACATGTTATAGCTGTCAAAAGAGATGCCATTATATGCATTCAGACCAGACTCGGTTGCTACCCATAAGCGACCTTTCCTGTCGAGTGTCAAATCATGCACAAAATTGTTCGATTCACCCTCGTTGATTAGTATATGTTCAGTAATGGTGTACTGAGCATATACATGTGCAGGCAAAAGTAAAAGCAGAATAAGAAGCACTTTGCTGCAGAGGTAGTGATGATTTGAAAAAAGTGTGTTCATTAAGTGGATTTCATTTTTGATGGTGCAAATATAGGGCGTTTTTTTGATACTGCCAAAAAAAAGGCTTCCAATAATAGACCTCTCTTTTGTCAAAAGGCACCAGTTTTCGGTCATGACCGATTTGTGTATGCTTTTGACGAGCTGCGAATACCTAAAATGATCTATAAATGATGTATCTTTGCATCGTTAACATGAGTACACATATTATTATATATATGCACACATTGTTTGAAGTTAATTGAATAGGTAATGGCGCAAGTACTTGATGCGATGTATTTGTTTTGGTGTCTCGATTGAGTACTTGCGTTTTTTCTTATCAATTGATAAAAAAAAGCAAACTAAGATTTATTACATACTATTTTAGGTCATCTTACTGTAATTTTTCATTTTTTTTAATGAAAAATTGGAGGTTATTGAAAATAGCATTATATTTGCACAAGAATAATTGCATTTATGAAATAACCTCGAAAAACATTAATACCTGAAACGAGCTGTCATAAATCCTATTAATCGCACTATTACTAATTATCTTTATATTTATCACACAAATTTCTTATTACGATGAGAAAAAGAAATTGTCTTCCCTATCTTTTGGGAGCAAGTGTCATTGGCGGATTTGCTGTATTGCCAAATACAGTGACCACACCAACGGCATATGCACAGGCCAAGACCATTAAGGTCTCCGGCCAGGTTGTTGACGATCTTGGAGAGCCTTTGATGGGTGCTACCATCAAGGTGAAAGGTACTGCCAACGGTACTGTGACCGACATCGACGGTAACTTTGAGCTCAACGTTGCTTCAAACGGCGTTCTCGAAGTCAGCTTCGTAGGTTTCCAGCCTACTGAGGTTAGTATCAACAACAAGACGATGCTTGGTGTAATCAAGCTGTCAAATGACGACAAACTCCTTGAGCAGGTAGTAGTCGTAGGTTACGGTACACAGAAGAAGGCCGATTTGACCGGTTCTGTATCTATCGTTAACGCTGACGAGCTCAAGCGCAGTTCTAACTCTAACATCTCTACCATGCTCGAGGGTAAGGTTCCTGGCGTTCAGATCACCTCTGACGGTCAGCCTGGTGCCGATCCTTCTGTACGTATCCGTGGTATCGGTAGCTTCGGCTCTACCGCACCTCTCTACGTAATCGACGGTGTACCTATGGGTACTTCTATCCGTGACTTCTCACCAAATGATATCGAGACCATTCAGGTGCTCAAGGATGCTGCTGCAGGTGCCATCTACGGTGCACGTGCTGCTAACGGCGTTGTGATCATTACTACTAAGAGCGGTAAGAAGGATCAACCTATGCGCCTTGACTATAAGGGTTACTTCGGTGTCGATCAGATCTCAAAGGGCGTTTATGACGTTATGGATGCTAAGCAGTACAGTCAGTATCTCGGTGAGGCTTCTGCTAATGCGAACACACCTTTGGCAGGTGGTTATACCAATAACGGTGGTATCTATACTTTCCGCGATAATACCAATACCGACTGGTTTGACGAGGTATTCAAGACTGGTACCCGTCAGAACCACAACATCAGCATGAGCGGTGGCGGTGCTAACAATACATATAATATTGGTCTTGACTACTTCAGCCAGAAGGGAACTCTTGAAGGTGCAGGTCCTAATTACGAGCGTTACACTGCACGTATCAACAATACTTTCGAGACCAAGTTCATCAAGTTCCGTACGGGTGTCGTTTACACACACTCTAATCAGGACGGTATGGGTCTCTCTAATGCCTCTGAGTATGTACAGGGTCTCTATGGTGACGTTACCAACGTGCTTCGCGGCACTTTGTTGATGCAGCCAACTATCAAGGCTTACGATCCTTCTACTTGGGTACTCGATGACAAGGTAGGTTCTGCTAGTGGTTACAACTATGATGCTTACGGCTATGGCGTTTACTATGATACCGTTCACGGTGATATCTCTGCTTCGAACCCATTGCTCGTTAATAACAAGCTCACACGTAATACCCTCGTTGATCGTTTCAATGGTACCCTCTCTGCTAACGTTGACCTCCTTAAGATGGTAGGCGTTGAGAGCAAGAACCATAAGCTCAGCTACAACATCAACTTGGCTTATAACAAGACCGTTGTCGCAGGTAAGACTTGGGTAGGTGCATGGATTCAGTCAAACCGTGTATACCTTGATAAGACCAACGAGCGTCTCGATGAGAACAAGCGTACTTATACTGATGCCCTGATCGAGAATACTCTCACCTACGATGGTACTATCGGAAAGAACCATATCAACCTCGTAGCTGGTCAGACTTATGAGGAGGAGAATACCCACGAGCTCAATGCTTGGGCAAAGAACTTCTCTGAGCCTTATTACCTCCAGCTCCAGAATGGTGCTTCACGCGATGCTAGCTCATTCGAGTTCAAGCATGCAATCACCTCTTACTTCGCTCGTTTGAACTATGACTTCGACGGTAAGTATCTCCTTTCTGCTATCGTACGTCGTGATGGTAGTTCACGTCTTACCAAGAGCATCCGTTGGGAGACCTTCCCATCAGTATCTCTCGGTTGGCGTCTCGACCGTGAGAACTTCTTCCCAGTTGACGAGAGCATCATCAACATGATGAAGGTACGTGCATCTTACGGTGAGCTCGGTAACGAGAACATCGGTGAGTATGTATATCAGGCTACCATGGACCGTAACAACATGTCGTACAGCTTCGGCGGTCAGCCAATCTACGGTTCGGCTATCTCTACTTTCGTAAACGAGAAGCTCGCATGGGAGAAGAAGAAGACCACCAACGTCGGTATCGATATGGCCTTCCTTAACAACAGTATCGAGTTCACCGCTGAGTGGTACCTCAACAAGTCTACCGATCTTCTTTATTCAGTACCTGTTCCTGCTAATGCAGGTGTAGCTAACACCTCAGTTACCATGAATGCAGCTGCTATGGAGAATAGTGGTCTAGAGTTCTCGCTCACTTATCGTAACCATACTGCATTCGGTCTTTCTTACGATATCACCGCAAACTTGAGCACCTTGAAGAATAAGGTTACCTCACTTGGTTTCGGCACAGAGTCTTATATCACTGGCGCTTACAAGACTGAAGTAGGCCAGGAGGTAGGTAAGTTCTACGGCTGGAAGTATCAGGGTATTGCTCGCACTCAGGCAGATATTGATAATCATGTCAATGCCAAGGGTCAGAAGATCGTTCAGGAGGGTGCTGGCATCGGTGATTGCCTCTATGAGGATATCAATAACGATGGTGTGATCGATGATCTTGATCAGACCGTTCTCGGCAGTGGCCTTGCTAAGGTTAACTTCGGCCTCTCTGCTCACCTCGGCTACAAGAACTTCGACCTCGCTATCTCGACCTTCGGAGCTCTCAACTATCATGTTTCTGACGATATCTACAACTCGCTCAACTCATGCTATGGTCCTGGCAACAAGGCAGTAGCTATGCTTGATGCGAATAAGTTCGACAACAACGGCAAGTATATCTCAGCTAATCCTAAGACTTACTATCAGCCAAATGGTCGTGCATGGAACGATATGTTCAGTGACCGCAAGATCCAGAATGCAGCTTATTGGAAGATCGCAAATGTCGAGTTGGGTTACAATTTCCCTGACAAGTGGTTCAATGGCATCGTAAGTGGCGTACGTATTTACGCTTCTGCTCAGAACCTCTTTACTTTCACAGGTTATAAGGGATACAATGTTGACTATGCTGGTGGTACCTTCACCCCAGGTTACAACTTCTGTTCATTCCCAACTCCACGCACCTTCATGGGTGGTGTCCTCTTCTCATTCTAATTTATATAAGAGCTATTCGATATGAAACTATATAAAATTTCCCTTGCCCTTATGTTGGGCATCGGCACGCTTTCTTCGTGCGACGATAAGCTGGATGTCACCAACCCTAACCAGCAGACCTCTGCTACCTTTGGTAACACGGTACAGGAACTGGAGGAGTGCATCATTGCTTGCTACAATCACACCCGTATGGAGGGTACCTACGCTCGTGTAGGCTATAATATTGACGTCTGCCGTGGTGATGAGGCTTGGAACTCTTCACAGGTATGGTATTTGCCATTCGATGATCTGAACATCTCTACTACCGACGAGATCGAGCAGTGGTCATGGCGTGACTGGTACTATACTATCAATGTCTGCAACTTCGTGCTCTCTCGCACTACCGATGAGGCTATTGCCAACAACGTAGCTATGCAGCGCATTAAGGGTCAGGCTCTCTTCCTCCGTGCCCTGGGTTACTATAACCTCGCTGGATACTATAACAATCCTGCACTCATCACTGACTATGCACAGTATTCTACTCTTGACGGTCTCTATGCTTCAAATGTTCCAGAGTCAGGTTATCAGTATGATCTCGTACTTGATCAGGTAGAGACAGACTTTACTGAGGCCATCAAGCTTCTTCCTAGCAAGACTGAAGGTGGTCAGTGGGCTCAGGGCCGTGCTACCAATGGTGCTGCTGCTGGTTTCTTGGCTCGTACACTCATGATGCGCCACAAGTATTCTGAGGCACTCGTCGAGCTCAAGAATATCATTGAAGGTAAGTATGGCAAGTATGAACTGGTTGATAACTTCGGCGACAACTTCCGTGAGGGTCCTGCCTTTGAGAATAATAAGGAGAGCCTCTATGAGGTTCAGTATCTCGACTTCGGCAAGCAGGGTACAGACGACGAGTGGACTCCAGTCAATACCTCTAAGGACGCTACTCAGGGTCATGCTATCGAGTCAAACTTCGGTCCTGGCGACTTCGGCGGTTGGGCTGATATCTCAGCTTCTCCATGGCTCTATGATCTCTTCAAGCAGGAGAAGACTCTCGACGGTAAGCTCGATCCACGTCTCTACTGGACCATCGGTACCTATGAGACCGACTGGGAAGGTTTCGAGTTTGGCAACGTTTGCTATGCTTCGCCAATGGATCCAAGCATGCCTGTCGTAACCAACAACAACAACGGTGGTCTTCCTATTGCCAAGAATACCAACCTTCGCACAGGCATTTACGACAAGGTAGTTACCGGTCTCCACTGTGGTATCAACCTCCGCATCCTCCGTTACTCTGACGTCCTGCTTCGTGCAGCTGAGTGTATCAACGAGGTGAGCGGCCCTAATGACGAGGCTATCGGTTATATCAACGAGGTACGTATTCGTGCAGGTCTCAAGAAGCTTGATCTTAAGGATTTCGCCAACGATGCCAACAAGCTTTTCGAGCAGATTGCTAACGTAGAGCGTCCAAAGGAGTTCGGTTGCGAGTTTGGTCGTGGTTTCGACCTCATCCGTTGGGGCTTCTTCTATGACGAGGGTCGTTTGGCACAGCTTAAGGAGCATGGTTCATTCATGAAGTCAACAGATCGTACCACTGCTAAGAACAAGGTTACCTATGCTGACGTAATGGCTGATCCAGACAATTGCAAGAGCTCTTACGATACTTATCTCCTCGGTCATGAGTTCCTCCCTATCTATCAGGGTACTTTGAATGCTAACTCTAACCTCGTAGGCAATTCTGCAAACAGTGGTGCAGCAGATACCTCTACTAAGGAGTATTTCCAGAGCAAGGGTTGGACTGTCCACCCAGTTGTCAATCTCTAATTTCTAAAATTTGAAACATATGAAACTTCAAAATAAATTGACTTCAATTCTGGGCATTGCTTCACTGGGTGTGATGGCGTTGACCAGCTGCGAAGGTGGCGATCTCTATAGCGTAGGCTCTCCTGATTGGATTGCAGCACGCGTCGACTCTATCGCACAGGATAAGCTGAACCAGGTTCCTGAGGAACTTGACCTTATGGAGGATGTCTATACCATCGGTAAGACCGATTTCTCTTCTGGCTGGTGGGCAGAGTTCTCAAAGTATTATGTCATTCCAGCTGGACAGAAGTTGCAGGCTCAGTTCAACCTCAACATCAATCCTTCTGCATCAAATACTTATAAGAACTTCGCCATGATTCTTTCATCTGATGCCGATCGTGGTGGCGCAGGTTACGTTGAGTATGGTGCTATCCGTTTTGACAATCAGCCAAGTGGTAACTCTGAGTGGGGTGATTATATCGATCGTAGTTTGATCTCAAGTTCACTTACTTTCGATACTGATACTGATGCAGGCGTTGACAAGTTGGGTGGCAAGGTAACCCTTACCATCGACCGTACCGATCCTTCTAAGTTCTATGTTGAGATGAACAATGGTAGCGTAGTGAAGACCTATACTGCACCTGCACTGCCAAACATTAACGAAGATCAGGCAAACACCAATATCCGTATTTTCCTCGTTCCTGAAGGTTCGTACATCAACTTCCTCGGTACCAGCATCGAACCAATCGGTGGTTGCACCTCTAAGGAAGACAAGCAGCCTCTCAGCATGACCTTGAAGGGCGTTCCTGGCAAGGTTATGGTAGGTACTCCACTTGAGGATATCGTAGCAAGTGTATCTGCTATTGTCGAGTTTGAGACCGGTGTTTCTAAGGAAGTCGGTGCTGCTGAACTCAGCTTCCAGGCTATTCCTGATCTTGAGAACCTTGGTCAGAAGACCCTCATTGCAGCTTATGGTAAGACCTATAAGGGCGAGGGTGCTGCAGCTCCTATCATTGCTACTGCTGCATTCAATATCGTCGATAAGATGTACTATACACTCGGTGAGTCAGGCTGTACTACCGGCTGGTGGGGTGCTCATTCTACCAACATTCAGGTTGCTCCAGGTGAGACCGTAGTTTCTACCTTCACCAACTACACCAGTGGTGCTAGCAACTGGAATAACTGGGTAATGGTTCTCTGTAAGGAGGATAATACTGAGTATGCAGTCGTTCGTGCTGATAACTATGGTTGGGGCGATGGCTACGGCACATGCACCGCTACTTGCAATGGTGGCGAGGATTGGGCTGGCTGGCTCGCAGCTATGAATGGCGCTAAGGTGACTACCTTCGTTACCAACTATGGTGATGGTACAGCAGACATCAAGGCAGTCATGATTGGCAATGACGGTAATGAATATTGGCAGAACTACGAGGGTATCACCGTCAGTGATCCTGAGGATGTATTCTTCCGCTTCACCGTCGATGGCAGCTGCCTCGTATTCGATGACGTTCTCGGTGCTGAGGATTGCTCTACCGGTTGGTGGGGTGCTCACTCACAGAACCTTAAGGTAGCTCCTGGTCAGAGCATGTCACAGACCTTCATCAACCACACTAGTGGTGCAAACAACTGGAATAACTTCGTAGTTGTTCTCTGCAAGGAGGATAATACAGAGTATGCAGTCGTTCGTGCTGATAATTATGGTTGGGGCGATGGCTACGGCTCATGTGCAGCTTCTTGCAATGGAGGCGATAACTGGGCAGGTTGGCTCTCTGCTATGGAAGGTGCTAAGGTTACAGTTACTGTTACCAACTACGGCGATGGTACTGCTGATATCACCGCAATCATGATTGGTAATGACGGTGAGGAGTACTGGCAGAAGTACGAGGGTATCACCGTAACTGATCCTGAGGATTGCTGCTTCCGCTTTACCGTTGACGGTAGCTGTCTCGTTTTCGACGCTAACTAATTGTTATAGTTTGAGATCCTGCTTTTTCAAGGAATCTCAGATTATGTCAAAATCATTATAATTTCGGGGGAGTTTCCCAATAGGGAGCTCCTCCGAGATTTACCATTTTAACAATACATCATGCTGAAACATTTTTACGCCTTAGCACTTCTTTCTTCGATGACTTTCGCTGCTACAGCTCAGGTCAACGTTGGACGTGTAGTGTGTCATGATCCTTCCATTTTCATGGACGATATCACCACAGGTACACCAGAATCGCCAGTGTATTACATCTACGGTTCACATCTTGGCAATGGTAAGACCACAGCCGAGAAGTACTACATCAACTGGCAGACCTTCACTAAGGGTGAGGCCCTCAATGCTGCCGATGGCCTCTTCGTCGATCAGAGCGGTAACAAAGTCCTTGATACTGATGCATACGGCGATGCACACGACTGGCAGTTTAAGGGTTCTACTGTGCGAGGTAACCAGTGGGCACCAGACATCATCTATAATAAGAAGATGAAGAAGTGGTGTATGTATATGAGCCTCAATGGCGATCATTGGTGTTCCGTCATCGTACTCTTCACTTCCGATCGTCCTGATGGTGGCTGGAAGTATGCTGGCCCTGTAGTTTACTCTGGTTTCCAGGGTACATACGATCACGTCGGTTATACGAAGGACAATGACTACAAGCACACCGATCTGGAGAAAGCTATCAGCGAACAGGCTTCATTGCCAGCACGATACAATGTGGCTGACAAGTGGGGTGATTATTGGCCAAACTGTATTGACCCTTGCGTCTTCTACGATGCAGAAGACAACCTCTGGATGTCATATGGCTCTTGGAGTGGTGGCATCTTTATGTTCCAGCTCGATGAGGCCACTGGTCTTCGTGACTACACGATTAAGTATCCAGAAGAGCTCACAAAGGCAGGTGATTACAAGTCATGCACCTCAGATCCTTATTTCGGTAAGAAGATCGCAGGTGGTTATTATGTTTCAGGTGAGGCAAGTTATATTCAGCGCATTGGTAAATACTATTATCTCTTTATGAGCTATGGTGGTTTGAGTGCTGCTGTGAATGACTATTATGCTGTTGGTTATCAGATGCGTGTCTTCCGCTCTGAGAATCCTGATGGCCCTTACATGGATTGTAACACGAATAAGGGTCAGAGCGCTTTGTTCTCACAGTATCAGCTCAACTTCGGTAAGGATGCTAATACTGACCGTGGCACCCGTATCATGTCGGCTTATAAGTGGGACACCATGAATAAAGCCGAGATTGCGCAGGGTCACAATAGTGCTATCGTCGATCATAAGGGTCGCGCGCTTTTGGTCTACCACACACGTCAGGTCGCTTCGGGAGAAGGCCATTCAGTCCGCGTTCACCAGCTCTTCCAGAATGAAGACGGATGGCTCGTCGCAGCTCCGTATGAATTCTATGGGGAGGAGGTGACTCAGGACGACATCGACACTAAGCAGCAATATAATGCTGATCAGGTGGCTGGTGAGTATGATCTCATCGTACACAAGATTCGTCAGGATGCTGTCGCTCAGGAATATGCTAAACCTGAGAAGATTACGCTTGGTACTGATGGTAAGGTGACTGGTGCATATTCTGGTACCTGGAAACTGATCGATAACACTGGTTACGTAAGTGTAGCTTTGAAGGGTGTCAATGGTGGAAGCAAAACTACAGCTGTCGCTTTCAAGGGTGTAATCGTAGAGCAGACAACTAGTGTGACAAAGAAGAGCAAAGCACTTTGTTTCACAGCATTAAGTTCTAGCTCTGGTACTTTAGGTTCTACCCGAGGTGTCTGCATCTGGGGTACACAAACCAAAGCCGCTGATCCTTCTGGCATCGAGGAACTTCCTGCAAATGCTCATGCCTCTGCTTCTGATGATACAATCTTTGACCTCTTCGGCAATAAGCACGATGCTCTTCAAAAGGGTATCAATGTACGTGGTGGTAAGGTTATCATCGTAAAAGAATAAGGTATTAAAGTTCGAAATAGACAAAATAGCCTTCGGAAATCAACACAATGTACAAAGTGTTGGTTTCCGAAGGCTATAAATTTAACATCGTGTACGTGTTGTTGAAATTCTTGACCACGGCATATCTTCCACGGTACCGTGACAAGGATGCCACGATGTGAGATTTTAACATCGCGTACCTGTTGTTGAAATTGCTGCGGTATAATACCAACATCGCGTACGTGTTGTTAAAGTTGCAGCAAAAAAATATCAACACATTGTACAATGTGTTGATATTTTACGTTAAGTATGGTCGAAATGACGTTTCTTACTTGCTAGCGTCCTTGATGACCTGACGGAGGCCCTTGGCAGTGATAGCTTTGCCAGCGATCTTTCCGTCTGGAGAGACGAGGATGAACGCTGGAATCCAGTGCAAACCGTATGCCTGAGTGACAGCGATGTCTTTCCACTTTGGTTCGAGGGTGCTGATCTGAGGCCAAGGCATCTCGTTGGTGCGGAGGTAGTTCTTCCAGTTTTCCTCTGCACGGTCGAAAGAATGGCTAAGGAACTGTACGTCATCTCCCTTGATCTGCTGGCCGTTAAGCTCAGCGAAGAGCTCCTGAACCTCTGGCATCTCGCGGCGGCAGTCGCCACACCATGATGCCCAGAAATCTACAACCACCCACTTGCCCTGGAAGTCGGTGAGGTTGATGACCTGACCAAGGGTGTCTGGTGCTGCGAAATCAGGTGCTTCGCTACCTACTGCGATCTCAGGGAGATACTCTGGGTGATTAGCAGCGAGGGTGTCAACGTATGCCACCTCTTCTTCAGCAGGAGCTGCGGTTTCATTGTTTGCCTGCTGATTACCTGCACAAGAGGCGAGGAGCAGTGCTACGATTGGGAAAAGCTTTTTCATTTTTATGTTCTTCTGTCTATTAAAATTTACGACAAACCAGAAATAATACCATTCTCATCGATATCGATCTGCTCAGCAGCTGGTACCTTTGGCAAACCAGGCATACGCATCATCTCGCCAGCGATGGCAACGATGAACTCTGAACCCTGATTGATAACGATGTCCTGAATATCGAAGTTGAAGCCGGTAGGAGCACCTACGCGCTTAGGATCAGGAGTGAATGAGAACTGTGTCTTTGCGATACATACAGGGAAGTTGTCCAAGCCAGAGTCATGTACGAGCTTGAGCATCTTCATAGCTTTCTCGCTGAAGCTAACTGTCTCAGCACCATAGATCTTCTTTGCTACTGCCTCGATCTTTGCCTTAGGTGTCTCGTCATCCTGATAGGTGAAGTTGAGTGGCTTAGAAGGATTTGTCTCGATGGTCTCAACGACTGCCTGTGCGAGTTCCTTAGCACCCTCACCACCGTGAGCAAAGCCATCGTTGACTACGCAACGAACGCCAAGATCATTCTGGCAGTGATCGATGAGACACTGGATCTCGTCGTCAGTATCGTTAGCGAAGCGGTTGAAGGCAACAAGTACTGTCTGGCCGAAGCCCTGGAGGTTGCGTACGTGACGGTCGAGGTTAGCAAAGCCTTTCTTGAGGCCTTCCATATTTGGCTCCTTGATCATGTCAGCAGGAACGCCGCCGTGCATCTTCAAGCCGTTGCATGTAGCCACGATGACGGTGAGCTTTGGGCAAAGGCCTGCCTTGCGGCACTTGATGTCGTGGAACTTCTCTGCACCAAGGTCTGCACCGAAACCTGCCTCAGTGACGGTGTAGTCAGCGAGTGACATACCGAGCTTGGTAGCCAGGATGGTGTTACAGCCGTGAGCGATATTTGCGAAAGGACCACCATGCACGAGGGCAGGAGTATTCTCTGTTGTCTGTACGAGGTTTGGCATGAGTGCATCTTCGAGCAATACGCAGATGGCGCCTGCGCAGCCGAGATCCTTTACGGTGAAAGGAGTGCCGTCATAGCGATAGCCGAGGAGGATGTTCTCGATGCGGCGACGGAGATCCTCGCGAGAGGTTGCCAAACAGAGGATGGCCATGATCTCAGAAGCAGGAGTGATGTCGAAACCGCTCTCTGCAGTGATGCCGTTGTTCAAGCCGCCAAGGCTTTGTACGATCTTGCGAAGGCCACGGTCATTGACGTCGAGCACGCGCTTCCAGAGTACCTGCTTGAGTGGTGGCAACTCCTTGCGGCGCTGATAGAAGTAGTTGTCCATCAACGCAGTAATCATGTTATGCGCCGAAGTTACAGCGTGGAAATCGCCAGTGAAGTGGAGGTTGATCTTCTCCATTGGCAATACCTGTGCATAGCCGCCGCCTGCAGCACCGCCCTTCATGCCGAAGCAAGGGCCGAGTGATGGCTCGCGCAATACGACGATGGCTTTCTTGCCGATCTTGTTCAAGCCAAGATCCAAGCCGATCGATACGGTTGTCTTACCGATACCTGCTTTGGTAGCACTGATAGAGGTGACCAAGATGAGGTTGCTCTTCTTGACCTTCTCATCATCGATGTACTTCAATGGTACTTTGGCAATGTGGTGGCCATAAGGATAGATGTCCTCAACGGCGATACCTGTCTTCTCAGCGATCTTCTGGATGCGCTCAAGGTTACATTCACGTGCGATTTCGATGTCGCTCTTCATAGTGATGATAAAGTTTTGTGGCTTTCAGCTGACCTCAATGCGGTTAGAGGCGCCTATGACCTGGTTGATAATGATTTGGCTTGGGAAATCCTGCAATGCGGTTAGTAGGTTTCCTGAGGCCT
>JAZUIL010000003.1:0-16069 GCA_045642245.1 Bacteroidales bacterium | reverse complement strand
AGGATACCCTCTTCCTTCACGATCAGACGCTGCTTACCGATGGCATCGGCAGGAATGCAGCAAAGTGTAGTATGATCACCATCACCGATATCCTCGGCAAAACTCAGTTTGATAAGCTCCTCGATGAGCTCGTTGACAATTTTCTCGTCCATAGATTTTTGTTTTACGTTAACGGTGTAGCATTCTCATCCTGCTTTTTCTCCAATGCCTCCTTATTGGCCACAGGATTACTATACATTGTAAGTAACATCTGCCACAAATATTCCTCGTCCTTATTTGGGATATCGATCTTAGCCAGCTGACCATTCAGATAGGTAGCCGCCTTATCGCGCTCCTCGGCAGAATACATATTAGCATACTTCTCAGTATTATACTTCAAATTATAAGCATAATAATTGATTGGATAAAGCACCATTGCATTATGCAAAGCGCGGTCGATGGTCTGGCACACACAATTAACCTGTGCAGTCTTGTCATCAATCCAAGGGAAAGTATCGAATACCGGATTCAGTTCCTCGGTAAAAGTATAGTTCACACGTCCCTTATATCCGCGCATACCGGTCACCATACTCTTCACGTCATCAGCCTTCGACTTCTTCCATTCCGGATCATCGCGCTTCATCTGGAACTCAATAGCCTTCAGATAATCACACGGATCGAACTCATAGCTGATAGCGACAGGCACGACATGCAGATCACGGATATTCTGGATCAAATCTCGACTAGGACCACCCATAGCAAGCATCTTGATTACCGACGACTGAGTCAGATCACTGTTATCCTTGCTACGACCTTCACGCTGTGCAATCCAAACACCCAGATTCTTATCATGAACCTCCTGACGGATATACGATGACAAGAGCTTCGAAGACTCGAGCATCTGACGGCCAGTCAGATCACGACGTACAACAAATGACTTGTTGACACGTACGAGATCCTCAATCCAAGGAGCAGCGAAAAGGTTATTACCAATGGCAATCTCACAGGTCTCTCGACCTGCATGATGCAGCATCACATTGAGATAAGCGCTGTCAAGAACGATATCGCGGTGATTAGTAATATATACATGACCATGGCTTGGATCTACCTTCTCCACATCATGAGATTCGATACAATCACAGCAAGACTTCTTAAGCAAATCAAGGAAATAGATCACAATACTGGTCTGGAAATCCTTAATCGTCTTACAAGAGCGGATGGTCTGACGCACCTTCTCTATATCTACTTGAGGAAAGGCTCCCTTAATAAAACCTTCAATCTCAGGACGATCTGCCAAAGGCCAAAGCTTGGCAGGAACGTCTTCATCGTAATAACAACGGATTGCCTCGTAAATATTTTCCATAATCTTTAGTTATTAATACCTGCATTAATCACATCATCCATCACATCCGAAATATCAAGACCTGCAGCACGCACCTCCTGAGGAATAAACGAGGTTGCGGTCATTCCTGGTGTTGTATTTACCTCCAGGAGATGTGGAGTGTCTCCAATGATGATATAGTCTACACGAATGATACCCTTAGCACCAACATAGCCATAAATCTTCTTGGTGAGTTCCTGTACGTTAGCGGTCATCTCCTCACTAAGACGAGCCGGAGTAATTTCATCTACAGCACCATTATATTTAGCATCAACATCGAAGAATTCCTTCTTTGAGACCACCTCAGTGATTGGCAATGCACGAAGACCGTCACGGCTGACGTAGCAGCCACAAGTAATCTCAGTACCTTGCATGAACGATTCGATAATCACCTCGCCTGTAGCCTCATTTTTAGCGGCCGCGATAGCTGGCTGCAGTTCCTCAGCAGTTTTAATTTTGAAGGTTGCATAACTTGAACCACCGCCATTAGGTTTCACGAACACCGGCAGACCGAGTTTACCAATGCAATCTTCCGTCGTGATTGATTCTCCCTGACGAAGTAGGACGCTCTTTGCCACTGGGACTCCGAAAGACGAAAGATAGCGATTGCAGACATATTTCGAGCAAGTCAGCGAAGCGGCCAAAACGCCGCAACAGCTATATGGCATCTTGATCATATCAAAGTATCCCTGCAGGACTCCGTTTTCACCAGGTGTACCATGTATGATGATATAAGCAAAGTCAAAAGACTTGCGAGTAGAAGAATCCACAACGACTGTAAAATCCTCTCGGCTAACAGGCAATGTATGCTCCCAATCATACTCCTTGCCATCGTATGGCACATATTTCCAGTCAGTCCCCTTGATTACGATGACAGAGACCTCATATTTGTCGTGGTTCAGGAAGCTCCAGATACCCTGAGCGCTTCGCAGGCTTACCACATATTCGCTGCTATCACCACCAGCGACAATGGCTATCTTCTTTTTCATTCTCTATTCTTAATATAGTCCTTCCAACGCTCCACTAGCTTTGTCATATCTGCTGGCAAAGGAGCCTCAAAGTCCATTTCTTCTCCTGTTCTTGGATGACGGAATCCTAGCGTCCTGGCATGTAGCGCCTGACGGGGACAGGCCTCAAAACAGTTCCTCACAAACTGAGAATACTTGGCAAACGTCGTACCTTTCAGGATCTGATCACCACCATACGTCTTGTCATTGAAGAGTGTATGGCCGAGGTGTTTCATATGTACACGGATCTGATGTGTCCTGCCCGTTTCCAGGCGGCATTCTACCAGAGTCACATAACCCAAGCGCTCCAATACCTTGTAGTGTGTTACAGCTGGTTTACCTTCTTCACTTCCTTCAGGATAAAACTCCATCAGCGTCCGGTCTCGATGATTACGTCCGATATTACCGACGATCACACCTTCATCCTGCTCTACATGTCCCCACACCAACGCGGTATAAAGTCTGCGGGTAGTCTTATGGAAAAACTGTCGGCTCAAACTTGTGCCAGCATCTTCATTCTTCGCAATGACAAGCAAGCCCGAAGTTTCCTTATCGATGCGATGCACCAGACCCATACGCGTTTGATACGATCCCATTTTTTCAGCAGAAGGGTTTTCCCCTTCAGAAAGCTCAGTCATTGTCTCTGTCTCTTCCTCCAACTCAGGTTCCTCAGCGCCACCCAGGTCTACATTCAGGCCTTGAGCAATGAAATAATGAGCCAATGCGTTGACCAAAGTTCCTGTGTAGTTACCATGCCCTGGATGGACCACCATTCCCGCAGGTTTGTTGACTACCAGCAAATCCTCGTCCTCATAGACGATATCCAGTGGGATGTCTTCTGGCACAATCTCTGTCGAATGGCGAGGACGATCCATCATCACCTGCACCACATCACAAGGTCGTACTTTATAGTTGCTTTTCTCCGGATTTCCATTGACCAGAATATATCCTTCATCAGCTGCCTTCTGTACACGGTTTCGACTGGTACCGACGATACGGTCAACAAGGAATTTATCTACTCGCAGAGGTTTCTGACCACGATCTGCGACGAACCGGAAATGCTCGAAAAGTTCAGTTTCAGATTGCTGTTCACTCATAGTATCAGAACCATTCTTGTTCTATTGAATCATTCTCGGCAGCAATCTCAAGGTGTGTACTTCCAACGCTCAGTGTCACACGTGTACGATAAGGATACTCCTTTCCTGGCACCATCTCCACGCCTTTCGTCCTGACCGACAATACCAAATCATCGAACTCGCTAGCAACCTGCTTGACAGAATCAATCACGAAGCCAAGTTCACGCAACTTGGTCTGAGCCTGTCTGCTACTCCACTCTCGCACCTCTATCAGTTTGACCATGCGCTGTGTCTTTGCGTTGATGGTAAGATAGATCAGGCGGCCTTTTTTGACTGGCAGACCAGCCACAGGAATCTGCTCTATGACGCTACCCGGACGAGTATCCGTATAAATCGAATCGATCACCTCTGCCTGAAGGCCTAACTGATAAAGATAGAGAGCAGCCTCATCTGCATCAATTCCTGTCAGATCAGGCACCTCTATACGCTCATCATGACGAGTATAGCTATCCAACCAGAAGCTCACTCCCCATAAAATGGCGATGGTGGCGAGGATCATCAATCCAATATTAATTCCTGCTATCTTGAAAAAACGTGACCCGCGGCCACCTTCTTTTTTTTGTTTCTGTTCGTCTTGCATTATACTGCTTACGGTTTTTTATTACCTTATAATTCGCTGCAAAGATAATATTTTTAGCCTACAAAAACAAACAAAAAACTAAAAAATCGCTAGATTTTGAAAAAGATTATCAAAAAAACCTTCTCTTTCAGAAAAAAAATGTAACTTTGCCGCCAAAACAATAATAAGGATGAATAAAAAAGCCATTATTTTTGCGGTGACAGTCACCGTACTGGCCGTTTTAGGTAGCGCTGCATATTATATTTATCAGCAGCAACAGCAGATCAAAGAAATGACCGAGGTCTTCCAGCTTGAAAAGGAAGAACTCGAAGATCAATACAACCAAACCGTCATTGAATATGAAGGGTATAAGTTGCAGGTTAACAACGACTCATTGGAGCAGAAACTCGAGGATCAGCGTATCAAGATGCAGAGACTTGTCGAGGAGCTCAAGCAGACCAAGGCGCAAGATGCCAAGAAAATCAATGCGCTGAAGAAAGAACTTGAGACAGTACGTGGTGTCCTTCGCTATTACGTCGCACAGGTCGATTCTCTTAACCGTGTCAACGAGGCGCTCATCACCGAGAACACACAGATTAAGGGTCAGATGCAAGCCGTACAGGCGCAAAATCAGCAGGTACGTGAGCAGAATGCAGCCCTGACACACAAAGTCACCGTGGCAGCACAGCTCACCGCCACCAACGTACATGTAGCATCACTCACTTCTAAAGACAAGGTCGACAACAAGAATAAGGCTAACAAACTGGCCAAGTTCCAGGTTACCTTCACTATTGCAGCCAACGTCACTGCAGAGCCTGGTGAAAAAGATGTCTACCTTCGTATTCTCCGTCCTAACGAGGAGGTACTTACCAACGGTTCTAGTGGCAAGTTCAAGTACGAGAATACCAGTGTTGACTTCTCTGCAAAGAAGACGATCGAATATGGCGGAGAAGAGACTCCTGTTACCATTTTCTATAAACGAGTTGAGAACATTGATCCAGGCACCTATCGTGCTGAAATCTACGCTGATGGCAATCTGATTGGCCGTGGCAGCATCTCATTGAAATGAACCTGATACAAAGCACCAAACTTCTCTGGCGATTTTTGACACACGACATCTGGAGTTACACCAACGACGATGTACGTGGCATCTATCGTTGGTTGATGAACATCTTCAAGGCGCTTTATCTCAGCATCCGATTCTTCATCTCTGATCGAATCATCGAGAAGGCCTCAGCGCTCACATATTATACATTGCTGGCCTTGGTCCCTATCGTGGCATTGCTCATTGGAATTGCCAACGGATTCGGCCTCCAGAGCTATATCAAGACTTCGCTCCATGGTCTCTTTCCTGGTCAGCATGAGATCTCAGATTATCTCATCGCCTTTGCTGCCAATTATCTCGAGCATACTAAGACCGGCGTAGTCATGGGTATCGGTATCGTCATGCTCATCTACGTCATCTATAGTCTGATAGGCAATGTAGAAACAGTCTTCAATCAGATCTGGCAGCAGAAAAAAGGTCGCACCACTCTACGTCGCATCACTGACTATCTCAGCATCATGCTACTGGTGCCATTGTTCCTGGTTATCACCTCAGGTTCACAGATCCTCCTGCAGACTTACATCAAGACCGACCTTTACGACTACGAATTCAGTCAGACCTTGATCCGCGTTTTACGTTGGGCTCCATATGGTTTGACCATCGTAGCTATGACCTTCATCTACATCGTTATCCCGAATACTAAGGTCAAGTTTGTCAATGCATTAGTGGCAGCCGCCATTGCTGGTTCGGTGTTCATGCTCTTCCAGGGCTTGTTCATTTCCGGTCAGATTTGGGTTAGTAAGTACAATGCTATCTATGGTTCGTTTGCAGCTTTGCCACTCCTCCTTCTCTGGATACAGATGGCATGGGTCATCTGCCTTTACGGCGCCGAACTGTCTTACGCCTCGCAGAACGTCCAGAACTTCAACTTCGAGGAGGACATGCAGAATATCTCCCGGCAGTATAATGACTTCCTCACAGCTCTTGTAGCCTCAGCCATTTATCGCAGCTTCAGCCAGCAGCAGCCGGCGCCTACCACCGAGGAGGTTTGTCATTCGCTTCAGTTACCATCAAAGCTCGTCGGTGGTATCATTGCCAACCTTTCAGAGCGTGGCATTATCCGTGAAACCGTTGATATGAAGCGCAAGAGCGATCAACATACGTGGATTCCTGGCCGAGACATATCGACCTACTCCATAGCCTCACTAAACGATGAACTCGACACCTTCGGTATCACTGACTTCAAATACAAATACAGCCAGATCTATAAAAAAGAGTGGCAGACGATGGAGGCGATGCGACAGTCAGCCTTTGACAAAGGACACACACTCCTACTCAAAGACATAGAGACAAAACCTATTTCTCACGAGAAATAATTCCGTTTGCAAGTACCATTCTCCAACCAAACAAAGAGTTCTATTTATCACAAAGATATTTCTCACAATTCACTAATGAGTAGAAGTTCGATTACGTTTCAAATAACAAAAAAGAAAATGTTCTCGCATTAGCAGCAAAAGAATTAATACACTTCATTCTAACATTATAGATTATGAGAAAACTATTATCCATGTTTCTCACACCATTTACACCAACAGCCACCTCCAACGGATGGAAGGGGAAGAACTGGTTATCCTATGGAGACAGCATCACGGAACAGGGTAACACAGGCGCAGGTTATCAACGTTATGTAAAAAACGCGCTTGGCATCAGTAACAGTTATCCGCGTGGCATCGGTGCACAGCGATATACCTATGTCGAGGATGGTGGCATGGTGTGTTTTTTGGACGCGACTGGTAAGTTGCATTCCTATGACCTTACCCAGACATATGACAACTACAAAGGCACTATACCATCTGGCACAACAAAGGTAAGAGGTTGTTTTAGTTCGTGGTCTCGGATCAAAGCAAGTATTCCAGATTCCATCCGTAACACCATCGACCTTATCACGCTTATGGGTGGCACTAACGACATCGAGTATTGGGGAAGCAATGGTGGTGTAGGGAACGATATGCCTGTTTGGTCTTCCGCTAACAAGACAGACAAGGAGTGGTTAGCAGATACGCAGTATTATAATGGAGGAGACTATGACATCACTACCTTTGGCGGTGCGATGGCATCTACGATAATGAAGATGAAGGTACGTTGTCCTAATGCGCTGATAGTGGTGGTGACACCTTGGGGGTATTGGAATAAGGACACGCATAACCAATGGGCAAAGACAGGGCTGACTCTCTATGAACTATCGACCTACGAGTTAAGATTGGCACGCTACATGAGTTGTGAGGCCATCGACCTGAACGGACGTTCAAATGTCAATGCATGGGGATATAACAACTTCGTAGATGCTGAGAATGGTGATTATCTCCACCCAAATAAGAACGGACGCAAGGCAATCGCTAGAGTATTGATAGAAGGACTGAATATTATTTCACCATTATAAGTAAAGTTTTGAAACCAATATAGATTATCGACTGTGTGACCAGAGACAACCTCTAGATTGCATTTCATTATCTCTTTGCGCCCAAATACGCTAGAGACCCAACAATGTAATTCATAAAAAAGCTTAATCATTTAAACCCTTTGGCCGACATACTAGTCACAAAGGCAACAAATACTATTATACATTATTAATTATTATTTAACGATTAACTATGAGAAAGTTTTTAATACTTGCGACTATCGCAGCTACCACACTGCTCAGCAGTTGTGTAACGAAGAAGGAATATGCCAAGTTGCAGAGTGATTATGCTAATCTCCAGAAAGACCTTACAGATGCACGTGTAGAACTCGCTACCTGTGTTTCTGGCAGTAAGAGCCTTGACGAGCGCCTGGCTGAAGCAAAGGCCAACAACGAAGAGCTACAGAAAGCACTTAAGGCGTTGCAGCGCTCGCTCGACAAGAGCATCTACTCATCAGGTGCTAATATCAACAAGCTCGTTGATGAGATTAACGCCAGCAACAAGTACATCCAGCAGCTTGTCGATGCCAAGTCAAAGAGCGACTCTCTCAACATGGCACTCACCAACAAGCTCACCCGCAGCCTCAGCAAGAGCGAGCTTGCAGACGTAGACGTACAGGTACTCAAAGGCGTCGTATACATCTCGCTCAACGATAATATGCTCTACAAGAGCGGCAGCTACGAGATCAGCGAGAAGGCAGGCGAGACCCTTGGCAAGATTGCCAAGATCATCACCGACTATAAGGAGTATGAGGTACTCGTAGAAGGCAACACCGACAACGTACCTATCAGCAAGCCAAACATCCGTAACAACTGGGATCTCTCTTGTCTCCGTGCCAGCAGCGTCGTACAGGCTCTCCAGAACCAGTATGGCATCGATCCAAAGCGTCTCTCAGCTGCAGGCCGTGGTGAGTATAACCTCATTGAAAGCAATGATACCGCAGAAGGTCGCGCTCGCAACCGTCGCACACAGATTATCATCACTCCTCTCCTCGATCAGTTCCTCGAGCTCATCGATCAGGCTCCTGCCACAGAGTGATAGAGCGATTACGTATAAACGAAACAAGAGGTGCATGTCATATGACACGCACCTCTTTTCTTATCGTAGTGACCATCCGAGTTTGTTTGATACCTTTCATGATCCATGAAGGTATCTCGCGAAATCATTAAGTACCTTCCTTGCCGTCGGAAGGTATTATAGAGATTTGCTTAATACCTTCTTTGATTACAAAAGAGACTCTACGACGTCCTGTGTTCCTATTTTTTCTTCATAATGCGAACAAACGAATTTCTGAGTTCCGATTTTACGGAAAGAATAGGAACTCAGGATATCAATTGTTCCAATTTTACGCTGGTTTGAAATCGCTTCCTCGCTGGTATGCTCGTAATCCGAACTGAGAGAGACTGGCGAGCGCGAATTCAATCAACTGCGCTTGAATATGCTCATATGGTATCCAATCCTTGGTGCGAGAGAATGCATACAGCTCAACGGGGATACCTTCTGAACCCATATCAAGTGTACGAACCATAAAGGTCATCTCTGGATTGATCTCTTTGCTCTTGCTGAGATGCTGCTCCATCGTATATCGGAAGGCTTCCAAATTGGTTACCGTTCCGCCGCGTTTAGCTGCTTCTGCTGGCAACTGCTGATTTGAAATAAACGTGCTGACTTCCTTGCTAGAAAGGAAACGAATCGTATTCACATCAATATTAAACGAACGTGTCAACCTTCGTCCTGCACTATCCTGCATACCACGCCAGTTGAGGAATGACTCCTGCATCAAAGCATAAGGTGGCACGGTGGCAATAGTGTTGTCCCAATTCTGAATCTTGATGGTATTGAGTGTAATCTCTGTCACCACTCCATTAGCACTACGTGATGGCATCTCAATCCAATCACCTACGCGAACCATGTCCTGAAACGACAGCTGAATACCTGCGACGAGACCCTTGATGGAATCCTGGAAGACCAGCATCAGAATCGTGGCAGCAGCGCCAAGGCCGGTAAGGAGATATGCTGGATTGCGATCGATGATGACTGCTGCCATCAGTATAGCTCCGATAATCCAGACAATAATGACAAAAGTCTGGCGGATACCACCTAAAGATTGGGCCTTCTCTTCTTTATGATGTACGAAAATATTGAAGACGGCATGGATGACAGCTGAAACAAAACGGCATGTGGTGACGATGATATAGATGAGCGTCACTCGCTGAATGAGAATGCCGACAATTCCTTCTCCGAAAGCAAACGGGAGCGCTGCAGTCAAGATGATGGCTGGCAACATGCGTGAGAACATGCTGCATACTTTATCGTCGAAAAAGATATCGTCCCACTGCGCCTTGGTCTTTAATGTGATCTTGCGTATAATCGGGACAATCACCTTGGAGAAAAGTAGATCGACGAGATAGGCAAATAAGACGATCGTCAGGATGACACATAGGCGTATCCATGTATCCATCTCGCTGATGCTTAATCCAAAGGTGGTTTCAATCCATTGTTCCATAGTTCCAAGTGTAAAAGTTAAAATGTAAAAAGTAAAATTGTTGGATTTCACTTACTTTGAAGTGACAATACTTACAATTTTAGATTTTACATTTTAAAAATTAAAAGGATAGCTTAAAGAGATCCCTTTATTCTCTTTTGCTCCATTAAAAACTTCTCTGCTCGCTCCAGATCTTCTGGGGTGTCGATGCCGACAGTCTCTATATCAACTTGACGGACGAGGATGCGAAGTCCGTTTTCCAGCCAACGGAGCTGTTCGAGGCTCTCTGCTTTCTCAAGCGGCGTCTGTGGCATGGCAGTGATACGAGCCAGCGCCTCTGGACGATATGCATAGAGGCCGATATGCTTGAAGAAAGTGTGTTGTTGCAACCACTCTTCCTGTGGGATACCACGGAGATAAGGGACTACGGAACGGCTGAAATAGAGCGCCTGCCCCTTAGGACTCACTACAACTTTCGGAGAATTCGGATTGAGCAACGCCTCGAGGCCGTCTTCCGGATGGAATGGCTTTACAAGTGTGGCAATATCAGTCTGTGGATCCATGAAACAGTCCTGTACGGCACGGATCTGCTGAGCTGCAATGAATGGTTCATCTCCCTGCACGTTAATGACGACATCGTATTGTGCTCCTAATGCCTCAACGACCTTGCGATATGCCTCATGCACACGGTCGGTGCCGCTCTTATGTTCGGTACTAGTCATTACTACTCGGCCATTGAATGACTCCACTGCATCGTAGATCCTGGCATCATCGGTAGCAACAACAGCCATATCAACCAGCGGTGCTACTTTCTCATATACTCGCTGTATGACTGGTTTTCCGCCTAACAGTGCCAATGGTTTGGCAGGGAAACGGGTGCTCGCATAACGAGCAGGTATTATAGCTATTACTTTCATAATACAAATTAAAATGAAAATTAAAAATGAAAAATTGAGTGTAAATCAATATCCAAAGACTAAATAGTCTATGTAAACAATTTATAATCTTTCATTTTTAATTTATGAATTCTTACAAAGCTCGTACTTCCTCAACACCCGGTACCTGTTCGATGATTCGGATGGTCTCGATAAGTTCAAAGGCTGATGGGACGCGCATCTTGACGATGGTGGTGACAATATAATCTGTAGTTGCAGTATTGAGCTCATCGATACTGAGATGCAAATCATTGGAAATGATGTTGACCAGATCCATGAGGAGACCGTTACGATCGACAGAATTAATCTCGATACGAGTGCTATAGGTGCGGCCAGGGAGAATTGGCAACTCAACGTCAACAATGGTATCGCCTTCTGCGGCAGAAAGGGCAATGGCCTCCTTACAGTTACGCTTATGTACGAGGATGCTGCCATCCTTACGCTTGAAGCCCATAATCTCGTCACCTGGTAACGGATTACAATACGGACAGAGCTCGAAAGGGAATTCCTCCATCGAGATACCACTCTTATTGAGCGACACGGTAATGCTGCGACGAGCTTTATAGGTCGTGATATGCTTCAGCCAGCTAGCCTCTGGCAACTGATGATCATCGGTACCGATCTCAACACGGTCACCTCGCTTCAAGACGGTGAAGATAGAAACGAGCTTACCATTGACACGTGCATACTTGGCGTGGTTACCAACGTTGGTATGAATCTCGTAGGCAAAATCAAGGACCGTACTACCTGTAGGGAGTACAATGCTATTACCCTTTGGAGTAAAGGCAATGATATCGTCATGATAGAACGAAGAGATAACAGAATCCATGAAACCGCCTTCCATGCCTGACTGTGCAACATCACGAAGGACTCCGCGGAACTTCTGGATCCAACCTTCGACGCTCTCGCTGCGATCTGAGATACAACCTCGCTTGCTGTTGAGATCCATCTCCTCAGTACAAATATGCACCTCGGCCCACTGTCCCATCATGGTCATGACCTGCACATGGAGCGCCTGGTAGCCGTTCTCCTTTGGCTGGTCGATGTAGTTGATCATCGAGTATGGACGCTCCTTATAGAAGTCGGTAAGGATAGAGTAGATACGCAGACACTGCTCCTTCTCTGAGAGAGGCAAAGAGTCATCAAACTGAATGACGATATGCACCTGATGCACGTGGTCGAGTTCTTTGAAGGTCTGGCCGGAGTTCTGCATCTTGCGCCAGAGAGCGTAGACAGAACGTGGACGGGCATAGACACGCGCCTCGATCTTACGTTCGCGCAACATCAGTCGGATTGGCTGCAAGAACGACTCGATATCATCAGCATGGATCTCCATGTAGCGGCTGATCTTCTTATCGATACGAGCGTATTCGATTGGAGAACGGAACTTCAGAGAGAGGTTCTCAAGTTCTGACTTAATGTCATATAAACCGAGACGATTGGCCAACGGAGCATAGAAATAATCGGTCTCCGAGGTGATCTTCATCTGCTTATCGGTTCGCATCGATCCGAGTGTACGCATGTTGTGCATACGGTCTGCTAACTTGATGAGCAATGCACGGATATCGTAATTGATACTATCAAGCATCTGCTTGAAGTTATCGATCTGCTTGCTGACTTTATAATTACCGTCAGAATTCTTGGTAAGTACCTGCACCAAGTTGGCGACATCCGGACCGAAATGATGTTGGATATCTGTCACGGTATACTCGGTATCCTCCACTACATCGTGTAATAATGCGGCCATGACCGAATTGGTCTTCAGACCTAACTCGACCAAGGCAACACGAGCCACGGCAATAGGATGCGTGATATAAGGAATACCAGACTTACGTATCTGCGAAGAGTGAGCCTCCGCAGCAAAAACATATGCCGCCTCAATGCGAGGTATTTCATTCACTGGAATACGCTCGGCTACTCGATCGAAGAATTCACTGCGATCTTCTTCTACAATACGCTGACCCTCTTCGGGCGTTACAACAGATGCCATAACTACAATAATTACTTTTTATGTGGAGTAAAGGATATTTGTGTCTCTGACGGAACGGGACCAAGCTCTTCGACGATCCCTAGCAACTTCTGTCGCAAGGTCTGAAGACGCTGGATGACGTCCTGACGGTTTTCATGTTCTGAGGCGTTTCCCTGACTGAGCCGGCGCTTTGCTCCTTCTATTGACAATCCTTCTACGCGAATCAGTCGATAGATGGCTGCCACCTGCTGCACATCCTTGCTATTGTAAAGACGGTTATCGTGGCCTGTACGACGTGGATGCAGATAGCGGGGAAAACTGGCCTCCCATTTGCGCAGCAGATCGGTACTGACATTGAACTTCTCAGCAACCTCTCCGATGGAAAGATAAGGCTTCTCCATCGTTAGGTCTTTGATGTCTTTGCTACGCTGGTACATTTAAGTGTAATTTGAAAATGAAATCTAAAACCGAAAATGTAAAAAGTATTACCTACAAGACTTTATGCATTTATTAGGACTGCAAATATTCGTTTTATTACTGAACTGACCAAACTTTTCCCTGAAAAAAAATTGATTAGCATTAAAAAAGCCGTATTTTGCAACTAACGTTGCTCAATACGGCCTCCAAATGAGTAATTACTATAGTAATTTTCGATAATCAATCTCTGCGACGTCCCATAAACATCATAATGTAATAGATCAGTGTCATAAGTGATGAGAGCGCTGCTACGACATACGTATAGGCCGCAGATTTCAACGCTTCACGCGCTTCCTTATGGGTTTCATAAGAAGTGATGCCACTGCGGTCGAGCCATGCCAAAGCTCGCTTCGAAGCGTCGATCTCTACTGGTAATGTCACGATGCTGAAAAGCGTGGTAACACCAAATAGGACGATACCTGCCAGCATCAAGACTGGAAAGATTTGAATCGTGAGAATACCGATGAAAAGGACGATTTGCGTGAATGAACTGGCGAAATTGACGGCAGGAACCATCTTGCTGCGGAGAGTAAGCCACGAATAAGCCTGAGCATGCTGCACAGCATGTCCACACTCATGTGCTGCCACTGCAGCTGCTGCTATATTACGCTCTGCATAGGTAGCATCACTGAGGTTAAGGGTCTTGTTAGTTGGATTGTAGTGATCGGTCAACTGCCCCTGTACGTGAGTGATTCGCACGTCACTCAAACCGAAACTATTGAGCATCATCTGTGCCACTTCTGCACCAGAATAACGGATTGCTTCCTGGCTGTATCGTTCGAACTTTCGCTTAAGGTTCCACTGAACTACATATCCCAAAAGAGCGATGACACCCATCAATACAAAGTAACCATAGTTTCCTTGCATCGCCATGTAATATCCTTCCATAGTTAATTTTTGTGTTAATTAAAATGAATGATCAATTATTCATTATAGTTCATAATCTTATTTTCCTCTCGGGTTTGAGCGAGACCCTCTGTCATAACGGTTCGGCTTGCTCTTTCCTTGACTCTGACTACCACGAGGACCGAAGCCTTGTGGATTGCCATAATGTCCAGCGCCTCCACGCTGACCACCGCTATTGTACTTACCTGCAACATTCATGCCAAACAACCTCTCTGCAAGGTCTCGTCGGCCAAGCTTAATCAGTGAAGCACGAAGCTTAGGAACATTCTCCTGCTGATACCAGAAGAAATAGGCACGCTGACGTAATTTCTCGTCTTGGCTGTGTGCACAATAACAAGGTTCGAGAGTATACGGATGGTAACCACTATACCAGATTTCTGTCGACACTGTCATTGGTGTCGGTGTAAAATCCTGAACCTGTTCCAACTTGAAATCCAAGCTCTTAGTCTCTGCAGCCAATTCTGCCATAGCAATCTCATTGCTACCCGGATGGCTACTGATGAAGTATGGGATAATCTGCTGTTTGAGGCCGAACTTTCGGTTTACATCATCGAAGATCTTTTTGAACTGATGGAACTGTTGGAACGAGGGTTTTCTCATCACATTGAGCACATCCGGATTGGTATGCTCCGGTGCTACTTTCAGTCGACCCGATACATGATTGCGGATCAATTCTTCGGCATATCGCATGTTACAAGCCTTGAATTCTCCATCCTTACCTTCATGCAGGATGAGGTCATATCGCACACCACTACCGATAAACGATTTCTTTACGCCAGGCAAGTCATCAACCGCCTTATAAACTTCAAGCAGCGGTGCATGATCGGCATTCAGATTAGGACAAACCTGAGGATGCAGACACGACGGACGCTTGCATTTTTCGCAGATAGCCAGATTTTTGCCTCTCATCTGATACATATTAGCCGATGGTCCACCAAGGTCGCTGATATATCCCTTGAAATCTGGCATCTGCGTCACCTTGATGGCTTCTCGCACGATACTCTCTTTGCTTCGTGAAGAGATGAACTTACCCTGATGTGCAGAGATTGTGCAGAAAGCGCAACCACCAAAACAGCCACGATGCATACAGATAGAATGACGGATCATCTCGTAAGCCGGAATCACCTTACCATTATAGCGAGGATGTGGCATACGGGTGTATGGGAGATCGAACGAGGCATCGACCTCTTCGGTGCTGAGCGGAGGATAAGGGACATTGACCAAGATGGCGACCTCGCCTGTCTTCTGCCAGATGCGAGCGGCATGCCATTTATTCGATTCCTCTTCGATATGACGGAAGTTCTCGGCCTGATGAACTTTGTTCTTCAAACAATCCTCGTATGAATGAAGAATGATATCGTCGCCTGTCTCTTCGATTCTATCCATGCGACAAACGACTTGCGGTACATCTTGCACCAAGCCCACAAAACTGGCGGTATCCATACCCTTCTCTGCTTCAGCAGGACAAAGCGGAGACATACGGTCCGCTATCTCGACCATGGTCTTCTCTCCCATTCCATAACAGATCACATCGGCCATACTCTCGGTCAGCAACGATGGACGAAGACGGTCCTCCCAATAATCGTAATAACTGACACGACGCAAAGAGGCCTCGATACCCCCCAATACAATGGGAACATCCGGCCAAATCTCCTTCAAAATCTTCGAATAGACAATACTTGGCAAATCAGGACGTTGACCACGACGGCCATCAGGGGTATAGGCATCGTC
>JAZUIL010000002.1:0-17693 GCA_045642245.1 Bacteroidales bacterium | reverse complement strand
CTCGTTGAGTTGTTGCCATACTTGCTGATATTTGTAATGTGAAGTTTTGCTCCAGTTACGCTCATCAGAACATTTATTGCAGAACTCCTCAAACAATTCATCTAGGGTCTGCTTAACAGGGGTATGTGGCAATGGATTTTTACGTTCTTCTGTAACTCGTGCATACTCTTCTTTAAGCATATCACGAGTAGGAATTTCTTCCATGATCTCAAACTCTGCAAAAATTGTAGTAATCTTATCAATTGCTTCCTCTATGCATCCATTCACGATACGGGCAGAGCAATTCTGCTCTCCAACTTTATGAATTGTATTAAACTTTGCACGGTGCAACTGCTCGTCCCATTTCGTGGGATCAGCCTTGATTGGCAAGGCGAATGCAACTTCGACCTTCTTATTCCATCGAACTCGAACATATACTTGTTGGTTACGAGGATCGATATAAACTCTGGTGCTGTACTTAATTTCTTTCATATTCGTAGTATTTTGTTTTGCTGCTGCAAAACTACGAATAATTTTCAAGGGGAGCAATACCTCCCCCGTTTCCTGATAGTACGTGATTTCATGGTGTCGTTACTTGATTTTACCTATTTCATAGTACCCCAAAAATACCTCCTTTTTAGGCGCTATAAACTCATATAAAGTCACTTCATTAATGCCGTAGGCGCTACAGAATTAAAGGATGTCACATTGTGGCATCCTTTATTGTTTTTATTTCTTACTCTCTGTTGGAGAAACTCCATATTGATCGCGATAACACTTAGCAAAATAGCTCGGTGAAGAGAATCCGACTTCGTATGCAATCTCTGAAATCGTCTGCTGAGAGTGTTCGAGCAGATGTTTGGCATGCTTGAGGCGAAGATTTCGAACCAATTCGACCGGTGACACATTGGTCAAGGACTTACACTTGCGATAGAGCTGCACTCGGCTCATATGCATCTCGCCACAAAGGTCATTGATACTGAGATCTGCATTACTCATATTATTAATAATGTATTCCTGCAGTCGTGTTACGAAGCTGGTATCCACAGAACTGAACTCCGCCTTCTCCATCTGCTCCTTCGTATTCTCCTGACCTGTATCAATCTGACGACGACTGAGCAAGAGGTTCCTGATACGAGCCATCAATACATCACTATTGAAAGGCTTGGTCATATAAGCATCTGCGCCACTCTTATAACCTTCGATACGCTGATCATCGAGTGCATAAGCAGAAAGCATAAGCACTGGAATATGGCTCGTAACCTCTCCTTGTTTCAATCGTGAACAACACTCCAAACCATCCATGACAGGCATAAGCACATCACAGATGATGAGATCTGGAATGTTCTGCTGAGCCTCCATCAAACCTTCCTCTCCATTGCTGGCCGTCAAAACAATGTAATGAGGAGTCAACATCAATCGCAGATACTGACGGATATCTGCATTGTCGTCAATGACCAGAATTGTCTGTCTATTGATTTCATCTTCAGTTTCATTCTTTGCGACCGATGCCGGCTGAAGGCGAGTACTACAGAACTCTGCATTCTTCTGCGAACGCTCATAAGCATCCTGTGCTAATTTGTCAATGCGATTGGAATCGGAAGACAAATCCGTCTGCATGACATTAAGCACCTGCGAGGTAAGTTCAAGAAGCTGATTTGTATTCTTCTCCATGATGGTCAGCAATTCCTGCTGACGGTCAGAAAGGCCTTTCTCCTCCAATAACTGATGAAGCGGATTAGCGATCAGAGTCAATGGCGTCCTGAAACTATGGCTGACATTCGTAAAGAAAGACAACTTCGTCTCATTCGCCTGATCGACCTTCATGCGCAATTGTTCCTGCTGGCGACGGCCACGTGTAATAAGCATAATGATGACGGCAATCAATCCAAGGATGACCACAAAAGCCACCAGCAAAGCTTGCTGAAGTTTATTGCGTCGCCAATAAACGCCTAATTCACCATTGATTTCCTCGATCTTCTTATTATATGACGTGAGCATTCTACGCTGCATGCTAATCAATGATACATTATGATCATCGACCAACAAGGTATTCAGCTCTGTATGACGAGGATACGTATGGCCAGCCAGAATATCGAGAGCCAGAGCAAACGCCTCATTAGCGCCAGACGGATTGATACAAGTAGCCGTCAGTTTTCCGCTGAGGATATCATCGAGGCCTAAACCTTCTCCAGGCAAACCATCCACACCTGTAATAGGAGGAATTGGATCGATGCCATGATTGACACACGCATCGTAAGCCGCAGAAGCCATCACATCGTTCTGCGCAGTAATCAGATCGATGTCCGGATAGATGTTCAGAAGACTATCTACAATCGCGTAAGCACGATCGTATCGCCAATAACCTCTCTCACTGGCTACGATCTCGATATCTGGGAAGTTCTGCAACACATTTACCAAGCCGCGATGGCGATCCTGCGAAGAGGTAGCATTGTTCGATCCTTGGATTTCAATAATCCGGCCATGACCACCTAATCGTGAAGTAATGAAAGTGCCGACACGCTCTCCGATATCCACATTATTCACTGATACAGAGGCCGAGAACTTGCGGCTATGAATCATACGATCCACAAGAATGACCGGAATACCACGATCATAAAACTTCTCAATCACCGGAACCAGCGCTTCTGCATCATTAGGAGAGACGATGAGCAGATCGAGATCCATAGTCAGAAGCTCTTCCAGATTAGCTATCTGTTCTTCGGTTTGCAGACTTGCAACACGGAACAGCATTTTCATCTCTGGATGAGAATTAGCATCACGCTCAAGGTCCCTATTCATCTGCAGGTGCCAGTCATCGGTTCCACACTGTGAAACTCCGATTCGATAGGTCTTCTCCTGACAAGAGACGAATAAAAAGAAGATAGTTAATGTGAATAGTATTCGGTGCACTGTATTATGTTTTTGCGATTAATCAAAAGAAAGGTAAGGCAGGAGCCTTGAAATATCCTCTGAAGTAAACGACGATAACATCTGGAATTCTGAGGCCTGACGAAATCCTTTATGACGAGTACGATATTGCGAAATCTCTACCGCCTGTTCGTGTGAAAGATAAGGATGTCGCTGCAATTGAGAAATAGTAGCCGTGTTGACAGGGATCTTTGTCACACGGTCGGCATTCGCTGTGAACCACAGAGAACACCATTCGTCAAGATAGTCTTTTGCTGCGTCCCAAGTCAAAAAATCACGTAGCTGATTAGCATCATAAAAGCCACCATAGCGCTGTCGGTTCTTAAGAATGACAGAAGCCGTTCGTGAAGCAATACCTGGAATGCGAATGAGCATCAGGCTATCAATGGTATTCAAGTCAAACAGATGAGGTTCTGTAAACTTTCGCGAATAAGCTTCTGATGAGTCAGAGTTTTCACCCGCATACCTATTATAATTATTACGCGGAAGAGAATCTGAATGATCTATTGAATGATGGGGAACATTACGCTGAGATCTTCGGGAAGAAACAGAATACCTTGGCTGAGAACCTGAACGATAAGGGGAATAAAAAGAATCAGTGGTCTGAAGTCGCAATGTATCAGCCATCAAAGCCTCTACCTGCGCTTCAAGGATAGCTATACGCTCATCCTGCTGATGCATACTGACCAGCAGCCGAGCCACGCTCACCGCTGTCAGCAAAACAACGACAGCCATCAGGCCTCGCTGTACGTAAGGGGGAACCTTCATAGGAAGGAATATACAAGAGCCGTGCACTCATAAATGGGGTGCACAGCTCTTTGTGTATCAATAGCAATCAATTACTTAGCAGCTTTCTTAGCAGGAGCCTTCTTTGCTGGCTTCTCTGCAGCAGCCTTTGGCTCAGCCTTAGCAGCTGGCTTCTTGCATGCAGCCTTCTTAGCAGGAGCCTTTGGTTCAGCCTTAGCCACCTTAGCCTCTGCCTTAGCGAGCTTATCCTGGAGCTTCTCGATGAGCTTACCCTGCTCGTTGATCTGCTTCAAGAGTGGGTTGAGCTCCTCGTTCTCTACCTCCTCAGGGAACTCCTGCTTCAGACGGATCTGGATATCGCTGACGATATTCATGTAGTTGATGAATGCATCGAAGCTTGAGTCATATGGAGAGAATGGAACGTAAGCACCCATCTTAGTGCTCATGAACTTGAAGTGGTCAGCAGACAAGAGGTATGCGAAGTCCTGACGGAGCACTTCGTTCTGCGACATGTGCAGACGCTCTGAGATAGAATAGATTGCACGAAGAGCCTCGTTCTGGAGATCGTTACCCATCCAAGCGCTGACATCCTTATCGTAGCCGTCCCAAGAGATTGGGTGACCAACGTTAGCAGTATCTACTGATGGGATGTTCTCCCAAACCTCAGCAGGAGTTGCAAAGCGAATCTCCTTCTCCTCAGCGAAGACTGGAAGAGCCTTGAGGAAGTCGAAAATACCACTCTCAGCACGGAACATACCACCGATAACGTCCATGTTCATAGCGATGAGATAAACCTTCTCCTCAGCTGGAGCGTTAGCGATGCTGTCAATATACTGACCAGCGTCAAGACCATAACCGAAGTTCAAGCAGATATCCTCAGAAAGCTTGGTGTTACGGAACATCAAACCGACGTCATGGCTTGCAGCGGTGCTGTAGACATAGTTTGGAGACTTCCAGCCAAGGACGTGCTTGGTACCCTCAGTAACGATACCACGGAAGCCCATAGCAGCGATCTCTGCACCAATCTCATCATTGTAGATGAAGCCAGTGTTTACGAAGGTCTTAGCATCATACTGGAAGGTTTCAGTGATGATCTTCTTCTGAAGCTCAGCCTGGATCTTGAAGTCCTCAGGATCCATGATAGCTGACAATGAGTGAGAATATGGCTCACAGCAAAGCTCGCAGCAACCGGTAGCAACGAGGTCACGTACACAGTCGAGGAACTCTGGGCAATACATCTCAAACTGCTCCATAGCAACACCAGAGATAGAGAGAGCGACCTTGAACTTCTTGTTAGAAGACTCGATCATCTGCAACATGGTCTTTGCAGCAGGAATATAGCTCTGGTAAGCCAGGCGCTTGAGGATCTCCTCGTTAGCGAAGTCATCATAGTAGTAATGATCAGCGCCGATATCATAGAAACGATACTTCTTCAGACGAAATGGCTGATGAATCTCGAAAAGTAAGCAAATTGTTTTCATATTTTGAGCCCCCATCCCTTATGGGTTTAGCCGAGGGAGCTAACGGATTTTACATTGTTATTAATATATATTATTTATGGAATAGACCAGTCGTGTTGCCTTTCTATCCACTCCCCTCCACCGCTCGGGGAAGGGGTTGTGGGTAGGGGCTTACTTAGCCTCCTCCCATCCGAGGACTTTCTTGTATGCAGCAACTACACGCTCGCCGACCTTCTCCCAGGTGATCTGGTTAACTTCGTCGCGACCCTTCTCCTGCATGAACTTGTGGAGCTGTGGGTTGGTGATAAGTGCATACATTGCATCGGCCATACCGTCGATATCCCAGTAGTCATACTTGAAGCAGTAATCCATGATGGCACCACAACCTGACTGCTTAGAAATGATCGATGGAACGCCACACTGCATAGCCTCAAGAGGAGAAATGCCGAATGGCTCAGAGACAGAAGGCATGACGTAAACATCTGAAACCTTGAACATCTCATATACCTGCTTGCCACGAAGGAAGCCGGTGAAATGGAATCGGTCAGACAATCCCTTCTGCGCTACGAGGTGAATCATTGCCTCCATCAAGTCGCCGCTACCTGCCATTACGACACGAGCGTTAGGAGCCTTAGCCAAGCACTTTGCAGCTGCTTCGACGAAGAACTCGCAACCCTTCTGAGCGGTGATACGGCCCAAGTAAGTGATGACCTTCTCGTCAGTACCGCGCTTAGCCTCCATGTTCAATACCTCTGGAGACATTGGCTCTACGGCGTTGTACATAGCCACACACTTGTTTGGATCCTGATGGTAGAAGTTGATAACGATCTGGCGGGTCAACTCAGACACACACTGGATCTGATCAGCATGGTTCATACCATCGAGCTCGATGAGATAAGTAGGGTCATTAGGATCTACGACACCACGGCAACGGTCATACTCAGTAGCGTGAACGTGGATAACGAGAGGTTTGCCAGTCACCTGCTTAGCGTGAATACCAGCAGGGAAGGTCAACCAGTCATGAGCGTGGATGACATCGAAGCCACCCTTATCCATCTGTGTACGTGCAATGACGCCAGCTACGATAGAATAGTTGTTAATCTCCTCGAGGAGGTTCTTTGGATACTTACCAGAGAACTCGATACAACCGAGGTCATTGGTGCCGAGGTTCGAGAAGTCTGCGTAGATATGATCACGCATGTCATAATATTCCTGCGGATCTTTCATGCAGTAGCCGCAGCGCTGCTGTACGGTTTCCCAGTTTACGTCCTTCCAGACGACAGGAGTGTTGGTAGCACTGATGATGTGGCAGTATTCCGTTGTCTCATCGCCCTGTGGACGAGGCAGGACAAGGTCAATCTGGCACTCACCGGTGTTATGAACGCCACGTACGATACCGAATGTCGCTGGCGCCAATCCTCCCAAAGCGTGAGGCGGGAACTCCCAAGAAAAATAGAGAGCTTTCATGCTATTATTGTTTTTTTATTATTCTTTATTTATAAGCAGCCTCGACTTTCTCGAGTACCTTCATTGCGCGAAGGATCTCTGCCTGATTGATAGAGAGTGACTGTGCACCATGGCCATAGAATGGAGGGTTACCATCGTAAACCTCAGCCACAGTACCGATACAGTGCTTGCTCATCTCCTCCTCGTAGCTGGTAAGACGACGCTTGATGAACGAAATACCAGAACGTGTGAATACCGAGAGATAAGCCTCAGTATAGATACCAAGGAGCCATGGCCAGCATGCGCCATTATGATATGCAGCATTACGCTCGCTCACATTGCCCCAATAATATGGACGATAGAGACCAGCGGTTGGAGTCAGCGAACGGATTCCCTTAGGAGTCAGAAGCTCCTTAGTTACCATATCAAGTGCAGCCTTGCGCTCTACCTTGGTAAGTGGAGTATACTTCAAACCTACAGCGAAGAGCTGGTTTGGACGAACGTCAGCCGACTTGAAGTCATCGGTCACATAGTCATAGAGGTAACCGGTTGGAGTGGTGAACACTGGCTTGAAGTTAGCCTCATACTTCTCAGCGAGGAGGTCAAGAGCCTCAATCTTCTCCTGATTAGCCTTAGCGTCGAGAGAGAGGAGCTCCATCATGAACTTCACAGCGTTGTACCAGAGAGCATTGAACTCTACGATATAGCCGCTACGATAAGTGATTGGGCGACCGAACTCAGTTGCATTCATCCAGGTGATAGCCTTACCCTGAGCGTCAGCATAGATCAAACCGTTCTCACGGAGCTCGAGTGGAGACTTACCACTGATGATATAATCGATAACCTCTTCTACGAACTTACCATACTTCTCAGCAGCCTTCTTGACAGAGGTATACTCTGCATACTGCTGTACGGTCCATACTGCCCAAAGAGGAATATCTGGAGCTGTAATCTCCTGAATCATCTTATCCTCATAACCTTCCTCCATGTAAGCGCAGAGAGCGTCAACGGCTGGAGCCATGATCTTCTCAAACTCCTCAGGAGCATCGATAGAAAGGGTCGAACCAGGAAGTGCAATAAATGTATCACGCGCACGAACCTTAAACCAAGGATAACCTGCAATGATATAATCCTTATTGCGACGATGGATATAATTAGCCTGAGCAGAGATCTTCAGGCAGCTGAAGAAGCTGTCACGGGTGAGACGAGTCTTCTGCTCACGAGTGAAGAGTGCCTTAAGGCTAGAGGTCTTAATTGGAGTTGTACCAGCAGAGAAGATGATGCTCTCACCTTTCTTGATATTGAACTCAAAGTAGCCAGGCATGTAGAGGTCCTCCTTGTAGCCATAGCCACGGACCTGCTCACGAGGATATTCCACAGCAATGTTCCAATCTGGCAGAGCATGCCAGGTGCATTCCTTTGAAACCTGCATATAGAGGGTTGGATAACCTGGATAGAGGCATGAACCGATACCGTTCTCAACCGACTCAGTTGCATAGTTGACGTTATTGTTGCGCTGAGTAAGCTCATTGACATTACGGAATGCCAGCTGAGGACGGAGGCGCAGCGTGGTCTCACTATGTGCATCGACCAAAGTGTAACGGATCATTACACGTGATTCATGACGAACCAGAAGGCTCTCACGAGTCAAGATAACGCCACCCACACGATAGGTGTTGGTTGCGATCTTTTCACAGTTAAATTCACGGATGTACTTGTGTCCACGAGGAGCGAAAGTATCGCCAGCGTACTTGTGGATGCCAAGATTGAAGGCGGCACCATGCTGGATCACGGTCTCATCGAGCGTAGAGAGCAGCACGTGGTTGTCGTCGTCAAGTTCTGGGACAGGGGTCACCAACAGACCATGGTACTTGCGGGTGTTGCAACCTGTCACTGACGTACTCGAATAAGCTCCACTACGATTGACGCGGAGATACTCGATGTCAAGAGATTGCTGCAAGTTGGTGAGCAGCGTCTTGTCAAACTTCAAATAGCTCATACAAATTAGATTTATCGGAGTGTTTATACAAAATATTTTTAAGGTTGAAAATCATGTAGTCATGATATGTCGTTGCAAAAATATCATTTTTTTGTTTAAATAAAAAATTTCTGCGCCAAAAAATGCACTTTTTGGCAAGTAAATAATCATTTTTATGTTTTTAAACATTAAAATTGCGTTATTAAGACGAAAAGTCTCTTCATTTTGTTCGACTTATCAATAAAATGTGTACTTTTGCACAGTTTTTAAAATAATGAGCAACCCCACAACCCATTCAGCGCAATAAAATGAGCAGTAATACACGATCAGAACTAATAGAAGAGGCTCGCCAGCTTTTTGCGGCCAAAGGCTTTGACAACACGACGATGAATGAGATCGCTGTAAAGTCAGGCAAGGGTCGTCGTACGCTCTACACATACTTCAAGTCAAAGCCAGAGATCTTCATGGCAGTGGTGAACAGTGAGATGAACAAGATCATCGACGTCATCGAAGAGATTCCACCGCTCAACCTGCCTGCCGACGAGAAACTGAAGCGATATATTCTTTGCCGTCTGGATCAGGTCAAGGATACCGTAATCCGAAATGGCTCTCTCAAGGCAGAGTTTTTCCGCGACATTATCCAGCTTGAGCATGCACGTCGTCGTCTCGATGTCCGCGAGCTTTCCATCCTCCGCAGCATCCTCCAGCAAGGCATCGAGGAAGGTACTTTTGTCATAGAAAACGCCTCGGTCGTAGCCGTCACTATCCACTATGCGCTCCGTGGCCTTGACCTCCCGAATATCCGTGGTCAGTTCACCGCTCTCGGTGTCCCTACAGCACGGGTCCGTGAGTCCATTTTCAAGATGCTCTTCTATGGCATTGTTAGGAACAGACGATAAAACTTTTCCAACCATCGGCATAAGTTTTATCGACATCATCAACATAAGAAAAGAATAACTTTTTACATTATAAATTCTACTAAAAAATTATGAAACTTCTCGAAGGAAAAGTAGCGCTCATCACTGGCGCTGCACGTGGCATTGGCAACGCCATCGCACACAAGTTCGCCCAGGAGGGCGCAAACGTAGCATTCACCGACCTCGCATTCAACGACGAGCACGTTGCTAACATCAACCGTGCTGCTGAGGAGATCGCTACTACCTATGGCGTTAAGTGCGTAGGTTATGTTTCTGATGCTTCTAACTTCACCCAGACCGAGGAGGTCGTTGCTAAGATCAAGGAAGAGTTTGGCAAGATCGATATCCTCGTTAACAACGCTGGTATCACCAAGGACGGCCTCATGCTCCGCATGTCTGAGGCTCAGTGGGATGCTGTTATCAACGTCAACCTCAAGTCAGCTTTCAACTTCATCCACGCTGTTACTCCTATCATGATGCGTCAGAAGGGTGGCTCTATCATCAACATGTCTTCAGTAGTAGGTGTTCACGGCAACGCTGGCCAGTGCAACTACTCAGCTTCAAAGGCAGGTATGATCGGCCTCGCTAAGTCTATCGCACAGGAGATGGGTCCTAAGGGCATCCGTGCTAACGCTGTAGCTCCAGGCTTCATCGAGACCGTTATGACCGCTCAGCTTCCTGAGGAGGTTCGTAAGGGTTGGATGGCTAAGATTCCACTTCGCCGTGGTGGCCAGGTTGAGGATATTGCTAACGTTTGCGTATTCCTCGGTTCAGATATGTCAAGCTATGTTACCGGCCAGGTCATCCAGATCGATGGCGGTATGAACATGTAATTTGTTCTGATGCAAACAAAGAAATACTATTGGGAGGAGCTCGGTGTTACAGCCGAACTCTCCCTTTTTATTGCTGAATCCGAGCAAGGTTCAGACACCTGTGACGAGATGCACGTGATGCTCCACATCGAGCCACGCGGCGAACTCTTTGACGGGCAGGTGAGCCGTGCTTATCAAGCAGAGAAAAAGCTGCTTACACTTCCTGAATTGAAGGGCGCGCGATCTATCTTCAAGCGCTTCTTCCTCAGCGATGCGACTAACCAGATGCCGGTTCTCGAGGCGCGTCGACATAGCAAAGGATTCGAAGACCCAATCTATGCCGATGACTTCGCGATATCCGTCATTCAGCAGCCGCCGCTCGATGGTTCGAAGCTCGCCATCTGGATCTACTTCCAGCGCGGCTCGAAGCTGACCAACGTCCATGACACCATCGTGGCCGAACACAATGGCTACCGTCACCTTTATAAATGGGGACTTTGTGAACCATCAGGTGATTCTTACTACCAGACACGCACCTTGCTCGAAGACTATGAGCATGACCTCAGCCGCTTCGATGCAAACCCAAGCAACAGCAAGGAAAGCCTTCCTTTCAAGCCAGCGACCATAGCCGACAACTGCATCCGCACCTGGTTCTTCGTCCGCGACGTCGACACCCAGTATGCCGGCTTAGTCAAGGCCCGCAAAGACAACTTCAAGGAGCAGGGCCTCACTGAGAATACTCATTACATCGCCTCGACCGGCATCGGAGGCTCTCCGGCCAATCCTCGTGCCATCGTGCAGTTGGGCACCTATGCACTCACCGGCTTCGAGCCACAGCAGCAGCGCTATCTCTACGCTAAGACGCACCTCAATCCGACCATCGAGTATGGCGTCACCTTCGAGCGTGGCACCGTCGTAGAGTTCGGTGATCGTGCCGAGATCTATATCTCAGGTACCGCCTCGATCAACAACCGCGGCGAGGTAATGCACATCGGCGACATCGTGAAGCAAACCGAACGTATGTGGGAGAATGTCAACGAGTTGCTCAAAGAAGGCAACGCCACATTCGACGACGTCATGCAGATCATCGTCTACCTCCGTGACCTCTGTGACTACCCTATCGTCCGCGACATGTTCGACCGTCAGTTCCCTGACATTCCTCGCGTCATCACCCTCGCTCCCGTCTGCCGTCCTACCTGGCTCATCGAGATGGAGTGCATCGCCACACCACGACGCAAGAACCCTGATTATCGCGACTTCTAAACTACTATGAAGATATTTGACAAGATCAAAAGTTGGCTGGTAAGTGATGTTCAGCTGCTTCAGATGAATGGAGCGAAGACTGTGGTAGATAATAAAGCCACATTGAAGGTCCCCGCTGTTCTGGAGAGCGAAGCTATCCTGGCTGCATTGCAAGTCTATGGCAAGGAGGCTGGATATGACTTACTCGATGGTGTAGAACGTCACAAAGGAAATGCGCTGATGTCTTCGGTCAAGAACCAAGTCATCACACTGCACGAAACGATCTTGAAGTGTTATGCCAAGCAAGATAAATCTCCTGACGAGAAGATGCTGAATATGCTCACCGTAGTAAATATTTTCTACATCTCCATGGGTTCAGCCATCCTTGCCAAAGTGAAGCGTTCAAATCTCATTGCACAAGGCGTTTTCAAGAAACTGATGCAGAAAGCCGGTCCTGAGTTCTTCTATCGTGAAGTAGCCGCTATGGCAGGCAACAAATATGGAGCTGACGAAGTAGAGGCTTTGCATCAACATGTACAAAGAGCAGCTTATCTACTCCTTTCGGAGTGTGATAAACTCAGTGACAATCGAGAGAAAGTCGTTGAATGCGCAAAGGCCATGTATATGTATGGTTTATGTGTCTCGCTCCGAGAAAGATAACAAAATATCAACACATGGTACCAAGTGTTGATATTATCGATCAATGCATCTCTTCTGCTGTACCGTAGAAGAGATGCATTGCTTTAAAATGTGCCGTCACGATTTCGTTTGTTCCTATTTTACATCGTGAATTTCAACATCGTGTACCTGATGTTGAAATTATTGACCGTGGCATCTCTTCCACGGTACCGTGAAAAGGATGCCACGGCCGTGAAAAGCCCATTCGGATTTCCGAAGCAAGCTTTCACGACCGAGAATTACTGTTTCTAATATTTATCTGTCTTTTTTTAGTTTTGTCTAATCACAACAAGCGTGTCCGATGGCTCAAAAGAGGCATTTGACAAGATGACCCATGGAGATTTCATTGTATAAGGAGGAGTGAATGTTGCCACACTGCTACCTGTACGTTTGAGAGAAACGCTCTGGGTGGAATCTGCCTGTATGGTAAGGGAGTCAAAGTGCTGTTGGAGAGTGACTAAGGTGGAGTCGTAATGCTGATACAGTAATAAAGTATCGAGCAAATCTGAGGGCTGTCCTGAGAGTCCTTCGACTTTGGCCTGACGGATAACGGTGCCGATGGCATTGTCAAAGAATTTGCCACTTCGTGCCACACCGGTATAAGTACCTGCAATCAGGACAATGCTGTCTGAGAGATTAGTTATGGCGTGCTGGCCAGCTTCAAACTTCCAGGTACCCAAACTACTGCGCATTGGGCCATTACTGATACGAAGTGCATCTCCATTAGGACATGAGATAGAAAGCTTGATATCATACTGGCAATGAAGGCCGCCTCTCACGTCAAGTGCGATAGGATGCAAGGATGTATTACCAGAATCTTCAGCTAGAGGCTCATTCTCCAATGAGAGCTCACCATCACCTGTAAGGACTAAAGACCCATGATGTTCGAAAGTAGACGATGCAGACATTGAATAGAGCTCATTCTTCGTGCTCTTTGGTAGAACGAGATAACAAGTTCCACTTCCTATCGACTGAATGGCTGGCTTATGGAAACTGCGGAGAGTGAGCTTATTGAGATAGAGCGCGTAATTGCGGTCACTTTCAATTATCAGGCTACAATCCGAAGTCATATTAGCAGCCGGATAACCATAGACAAAAAGTGCAAGGCTATCGCTGACATTCTTCAGAGAGACATGTGTCCCATCGATAGAATAATCGATCTCATCAGTATAGGCTCCCCATACACGCGCTTTGTCCTGTGAAAACTCCACATAGACAGGATGTGTATAGAGACGAACCAAAGAATTAGCAGGATAGAATCTTGATCCTACCGATTCAGAATTATACTTATCACACGATGTCCAAAGGCCCATTGTCATGAAAGACAACAGGAACAGGAGCAAGAATGTGACACTTTTTCTCTGAATCATATGACTGGTATTTACTTCTTAATAGCACAAGTTTTGCACTGGGTCAATTCGCCGCGGAAACGCTTCTCTACCAAGTGCTTGAGACGGTCTTTAAGTGGCTCGATGCGGATTCCGTCAATCACGTCGCCCATGAAAGCAAACATCAGGAGCATACGGGCCTCAGCCTCAGGAATGCCACGGGTTCGCATATAATACATGGCCTGCTGATCGAGCTGACCGACGGTGGTACCGTGGCTGCACTTGACGTCATCAGCATAAATCTCAAGCTCAGGACGTGCCATCATGCGGGTTTCTGAGGAGAGCGAAAGGTTGCGGTTGGTCTGATGTGCATCGGTCTTATCAGCTCCCTGCTGCACGAGGATTCGGCCAATAAATGAACCACGAGCGGCCTCATCGAGCACATTTTTGAAGAGCTCGTTAGAGGTGCAGTTTGGCACACGGTGACGGATATATGTGATGTTATCGACCTTCTGCTCATGATCGGCAATGCACATGCCATAGAGATTGGTCTCAGCATGTTCGCCCTTGAGATCCACATAGATACGGTTACGTGTCTGTCCTGCAGTCAAAGCATACTGACCAATGGCCGTATTGCTACCTTCCTGTTGCTCGACGTAGATGGCTCCAAGGCGGATAACCTGATCGTTATGCTCCTCGAGTGCATAGAAATCGAGCGTCGCATTCTTACCAACAAAAATCTCAGTGACCTGAAGACAAAGCTGCTTTGGATATTCGACGTTCTCTGCATCGGTGGCTTGTCCGTCCTTTGGCAGAAGAGAGGCATGGTCACATGACAAAAGACATACTTTTGCTCCTTCCTCAAGGATGACGAGCAGACGCTGACACGCCATCAGATCATCGACGCTTCGCATCAGTGAAATCAACTGCAAAGGTTTCTCGACTTGCACGCCTGCTGGAACATAAAGTACGAAACCATCCTGAACAAGCATCGTATTTAGAGCCGCCTCACCTAATGGACGATGTGCTGTCACTGAAGTATGTTCGGCACGGACATCATACTGAGGTTCCTGGCTCATCGCCAGCTTGTTATAATATTGCTCGATGAGCTCTGGGTGGTCGAGAGCGAACTGACGCAACGAACCGGCGTAAATGCCATCAGCACGAGTCTTTCCTCCTACATACTGCTCATTGACGAGGAAATGCACATCGGTAGAGAGCTCTGGCACGGCGCAGGTGAAGAGGTCAGATTTCTCTGTAGGCACTTCATGACGAGCCAAGTTAAGTGCATAGTCATAAGAAAGTGCCTCCTCAGGATCGACCTGCGTAAAGTCCTTTGGTCGCTGCAAGCCTTCTTTGGCTAAAACCTCGGCAGCCTCGGCGCGGAAGGCGTTGAGTGCGGGAGCAGAGTTAGCGTCGATGAGTGAGCGCTGAGCGTTATATAGTTCTATGTATTGAGTGCAAGCCCCCATCCCCTGCCCTTCCCCCGAACGGTGGAAGGGAGTGGTTACCTCAGAGGTTATGTCTTTATTTGTACTCATCAAAAAAAGTATTTACAATGCTAATTACTCCCCTCCACCGCTCGGGGGAGGGGTAAGGAGGTAGGGGCATCCTCACTCTCCCAATTCCTGCTTGATCCAGTCGAAACCTTCTGCAAAGATCTTGTCGCCGAGTTCAGGACCACCGTTCTTTACGATGCGACCTTTATAGACGATGTGCACGAACTGTGGCTGCACATATTCGAGAAGCTTCTGATAGTGGGTGATGACGATGCTTGATCGCTCTGCTGACTTGAGGCGGTTCACGCCATCGCTGACAATGCGGAGTGCATCTACGTCAAGACCCGAGTCGGTCTCATCGAGGATGCTCAAAGTTGGCTCGAGCATGGCCATCTGGAAGATCTCGTTGCGCTTCTTCTCGCCGCCTGAGAAACCTTCGTTGACTGAGCGGTTAGCCAGTTTGTTATCGAGCTGCACGACTGCACGCTTCTCTCGCATGAGCTTAAGGAACTCGGTGGCGGTCAAGGCTGGAAGTCCTTTGTATTCGCGCTGAGCGTTGACTGCAGTGCGCATGAAGTTGACCATCGAAACGCCAGGGATCTCGACAGGATATTGGAACGAGAGGAAGATACCCTCCCAGGCGCGTTCCTCTGGCTTCATGGCCAGCAGGTCCTTGCCTTTGTAAAGGATCTGTCCTTCAGTCACCTCATAGGCTGGATTGCCGGTGAGAATGGCTGAAAGCGTTGATTTGCCTGCGCCATTAGGGCCCATGACGGCATGCACCTCACCAGGATTAATGGTAAGATTAATACCACGAAGGATCTCTTTTCCATCAGCCACTACACGGGCGTGGAGGTTCTTGATTTCAAGGAGAGCGGACCCTCCCCCGACCCCTCCACAAGGGAGGGGAGTGGTTACCTCATTATTCGTGTTATTTGATGTATTCATATAATTTTCTTTATTCAAATAAAGGGGAACAATCTAATCTCGTCCCAAAAGCTAATTACTCCCCTCCCTTGTGGAGGGGCAGGGGGAGGGTCTCTTAACCTACTGAATTTTCGATTGAAAGACTTAATAGTTTCTGCGCCTCAACGGCAAACTCCATCGGGAGCTTCTGCACGACTTCCTTAGCATAACCGCCCACGATGAGCGATACTGCATCCTCCTCCTTGATGCCACGCTGCTGGCAGTAGAAGAGCTGCTCCTCGTTGATCTTTGAGGTGGTTGCCTCATGCTCGACGACCGCGGTAGGATTCTGGATGTCGATGACTGGGAAGGTGTGTGCACCACAGGTATTGCTCAAAAGAAGCGAGTCACACTGGGTGAAGTTTCTGACTCCATCGGCGCCTGGCATGACTTTCACCAATCCTCGATAAGAGTTCTGCGAATGTCCAGCCGAAATACCCTTTGAGACAATGCGGGAACGAGAGTTACGACCGATGTGAATCATCTTTGTACCCGTATCTGCTTCCTGATAATTGTTGGTCACTGCCACGCTGTAGAACTCACCAGAAGAACCTTCGCCTTTGAGTACACAAGATGGATATTTCCAGGTGATGGCCGAACCGGTCTCGACCTGTGTCCACGAAATCTTTGAGAAATCGCCGGCGCAAAAAGCGCGCTTGGTCACGAGGTTATAGACACCACCCTTGCCGTTCTTATCGCCAGGATACCAGTTCTGAACCGTAGAGTATTTTACTTCGGCGCGGTCATGAACATAGATTTCAACCACGGCAGCATGCAGCTGATTCTCGTCGCGCATCGGTGCTGTACAGCCTTCAAGGTAGGATACGTAACTCTCATCGTCGGCAATAATCAAAGTACGCTCGAACTGACCGGTTCCACTTGAATTGATACGGAAGTAAGAAGCCAGTTCCATCGGGCAACGGACGCCCTTAGGGATGTAGACGAACGAGCCATCGCTGAATACGGCGGAATTCAAGGCCGAATAGTAGTTGTCGCGGACAGGAACGACCTTGCCGAGGTACTTGCGAACCAAGTCAGGATATTCGCGAACTGCCTCACCGAACGAACAGAAGATAATTCCCAATTCGGCCAGCTTGTCACGATAAGTAGTCTTCTGCGATTCTGAATCCACAATCGCATCGACAGCCATATTCGAAGCACCATCGAGCGGTGTGCCAGTGGTGTCGGTCTTACCCAGCAACATATCACGCTCATGCAGCGGAATGCCGAGCTTGTCGAACGTCTTGAGAATCTCTGGATCGACCTCCTTGTTTTCGGTCTTTTTCTTTGGAGCAGCATAGAACGAGATCTTGTCATAGTCGACAGGATCGACCTTAACATGACCCCACTCCGGAATAGGCTGCTGCTGCCAATAATGGAAAGCGTCCAGACGGAACTGAAGCATCCAATCTGGCTCTCCCTTTTTGGCCGAGATCAGCCGGACGACCTCTTCATTGAGGCCCGTCGGAATGATTTCTGTATCTATATCTGTCGTGAAGCCGTATTTATATTCGCCAGAAGTAATCTCCTGCAATACGTCTTCCGAGGTGTTTTCTTTACTCATTTCTTTTATTTAAAATGTGCGCAAAGATAGCATTTTCAGCCGAAAAAACCAAAAACTAAGGCAAGAATTATGCTTTTTGGGGTAAAAAACACAACTCTTGCCAATTGCATTTGAAAATACTTATAGGCTTATGCGAGGAAAAGCTG
>JAZUIL010000001.1:0-7698 GCA_045642245.1 Bacteroidales bacterium | reverse complement strand
TCAGGTAATACCACGCCTGTATCACTTTATAATCAGTTGAATATCCCTACCTGGCTTCGCGACCTTGATCGTGACTCCAGCCTGCTTTATACATTCTCATTGATGGAGCTCAACCGCTCTACGGTGTTGAATAACGATTGTATCATCTTCTTCTATAATGTAAGGGCTGATATTATCGAATTCTTATATAGAGACTCTAAGAATCCACGTAAGGTATGCAATGTCTTCTCTAATCATTTCTCAGAGAAACGACTTGACGTGATCCTTTCTAAGGAGGGATATGATAAAGCGATAAATATTATTAATCGAGTAATCAATGAGCCTGATTTCCCGAAAGAAGGCCAGCAGAAACTTGAATATACTGATAAGACTCGCTGCCTCTTGACCACCTATACGAGTGTGGTGGACAGGGACGGCAATGTACTCTCTATTGGTGGTCGTCTGCAAGATATAAATACCACGAGTGAGAAATATCTTCAGACGATCAATAAGCAGAATCACTATCTCGAGATCTATGATTCGTTATGCAAGATATATGTCACTGCTATCTATACAGATAAGGGTTTCAAAGAATTTGAGATCATTAAGGGATTCCCTGTACTGATGGAAGGTGCAAACAAGGCAGCTGATACCAGAGAGCTCGGCAGATTCGTATGTAATACGATTGTCGATGATGAGTATAAGGATGAGTTCATGGAGTTTATCAATCCTGAGACCCTTTCTCAGCGTATTCAGAATAAGCAGCATATTTCTTTCGAATATAAATCTCAGTTCTCTGGTTGGCTCCGTGCTCATATCATCCCTGCAGGTTATGATGAAAGATATGACGTCTCGCATTATCTCTTTTTGGCAGAGAGTTTCCAGGAAGAGCATGAGAAGCGTGTCTTCCTGACTCATGCTGCAAACTACGATTCATTGACCGGTTTGATGAATCGTAATTTTGGAGAGAAAGTCATCAACGAAGAAATCAAGAAGGGTGGTTGCCAGATCTTTGCCATCTTTGATTGTGATCATTTCAAGACGATCAATGATCAGTTGAGCCACCTGGTCGGTGATTCTGTCTTACGCGGGCAAGGTAGAATTCTGAGGGAATACTTCGCCGATTACAAGTGTATGCGATTAGGTGGTGATGAGTTTGTGGCTTATATCAATGGTGATAATGCTTATCGACTGATCAATTCGTATAATGGTATTCTTGATTTCATGAAGAAGCTCTCGAAGAATCTGTCAACCCTTCGTATTCCAGATTTGGAGAATATTGCACCAACGATGAGTATGGGTGTGGTTTATACCGATGGATCTGATTCTAATCTTGATTTCGAAGAATTCTATAATCTTGCAGATGAAGCATTGAGACAAAGTAAGAGAATCAGGAATGGCATGATTACCATCAATGCAATCAGAAACAATCAGTTATATGTTTAGTCTTTTTTTCTATAATAGGATGACATATAGATGAAATCAAGTCATAATAATTAATAATAAATAGTAAGACCTCTTCCGGATATCCGAAAGGGGTCTTAATTATTCTTGAAGCCTATAAAGCAAATCCGAAAGAGGTCGTGACTATTGGTGAAGCCTACAAGAAGAATTCGTAAGAGGTCCTGCCAATGGTAGGACCTACAAAGAAAATCCAAATGAGGCTCTGCCGTTGGTAGGACCTAAGCAGAGATTCTTTAGTAGGTCTTGATTGCAGCCGAAACCTTAAAAGAGATTTTGATTTAGAACTGGAAGTAAATGAATGGCTGCATCTCTGCCGTTACGAACTGATAAACGATGAAAACGATCAGGACGGATACCACCATCATCAGAGGGAGAGGCATCTTCGCAAAGCAGATACGATAGCGACGCTTGGTATTCTCAGGTAACCAGTGAATGGTCATACCGAGAACGAACAAGGCAAAGACACTCCAGTATGCAGCAATGATATCCAGAGGATTAGCAGACCATGGCGAACCGATACGTTCGATCATCGTCTTGGCAATGTTCCATGCTGTCTCATTGGCAATGGAAGGGTCAAGATTTGAGCCTGAGCGGAAGAAAAGTCGTGTGAATGTGATGAATGTGAAGGTCACGGCAATATTCCACACACGCTGTGTCGTATTGGCAAAACCTACAAACCGCACATGATCCTGCTGTGAGAAATAGAACTGCCAGACGGTCTTGATGATCATGCATACAAAAATGAATGCGGTGGCAATCAGCAGTACATTCCATAGAGGAATGAATATCTCGCCAGAGAAGCGTCTTACGATGAGCAGTATACAGATGATATATGCGGTGAAGATGACACGTTTGATCGTATGCATATCTCGCCAGAACTTGAATACCACCATGCCGACGCCATTCAATCCACCCCAGATCATGAAGTTGCATGAGGCTCCGTGCCACAGACCACCCAAAAGCATAGTAATCATGGAGTTCATGTTGGCATAGATATGACGACGCTTCTCAGGCTTACGCAACGCAGTGATGAGCGTAAGGCAGGTGATGAGCAATACGACGGTTGCCACTACCCATGAGCCACTCAGGATCAGTGCTGCAACTGTGATGACAGCAATCCAGAACCAGGTGCCGAAGGTGATGTTCCTGTTGCCTCCTAACGGAATATACAGATAAGTCTGGAGCCAGCGGCTGAGTGAGATATGCCAGCGCTTCCAGAAATTCTGGGCATTCTCGGCCTTGTATGGAGAGTTGAAGTTCTTAGGCAGATAGAAGCCCATCAGCATCGAGAGACCAATGGCGATATCGGTGTAACCAGAGAAGTCGGCATAGACCTGCAATGAATAAGTGAAGAGTGCAGCCAGATTCTCAAAACCACTGAAGAGATGTGGATTGGCAAATACTCGGTCAATGAAGTTGACAGCCAGATAGTCAGACAAAACGATCTTCTTGGTCAAACCATTGAGGATCCAGAAGATGGCAATGCCGAACTGTGTGCGACTCAGCGAGTAACGACGATAGAGCTGTGGAATGAAGTCTGAAGCCTTGACGATAGGACCTGCTACCAACTGTGGGAAGAAGCTGACATAGAAACCAAAGTCAAAGATATTTCTTACCGGACGGATGATTCCCTTATAGACATCGGCCGTATAGCTGATAACCTGGAAGGTATAGAACGAGATACCTACTGGCAACACAATCCTGTCTACGCTCCAGAATGGGCGGCCTATGGCCTGATTAGCCAATTTAGCAGCAATGTTGGTCACCTCAAAGTTGGTGCCACACATCTGATTGAAAAGATCGACAAAGAAATAGCTGTACTTGAAGTAGCTGAGAATACCTAAGTCAATGAATACACTGATGCAGAGAAGCGCTAATGCTTTGTAGTTGCGTGTATCCTTATCATCTGTTTCCTTTGACTTGCCCGACCAGCGGACGTGGTAGATACCCTGTGCAATAAGATAATCCGTACAAGTCACCAGGATGAGCAGGCCGACAAACAATCCGCTCGTCTTATAATAGAATAGGAGTGAGATGAGGAACAGATAGCCATTGCGCATCACGCGGTGCCAGCCTGCCAGATGCGTTCCTTTATGTTTCTTGATCGAACCTGCCACGATGGCAAAGCCCAGGAAGACAATAGCCAGGAAGGCCCAGAACTTGAACTGGGTAAACAGCAGTGGTGAATTTGGATCGAAGGCAAAGATGTTGAGTATATAGTCCTTGACCAATACCAGCATCTCTTCCATATTATTTTTATTAAGATATTCCACTTATTTATAGAATTTTTGATAGTTCTTGTCGATAGCATTGTAGAGGAGGTCTCCGATAAGACGGTATCCATCGTTGGTGAAGTGAATACGGTCTTTCTTCATGAGGCTTTCTTCTACCCATTTTTCTGAGCTCTTGATACCACCCATCAGTCCGTAGACATCAAAGACGGCACCATTGAGTTCCTGTGCCAGTTCGGTCATTGCCTGGCGTACACGTTCAGTATTCGGATTGGCAATTTTCTTGGCACGACGACCTTTGCCGATGGTGTATGCACAGTCGTTGTTCGTTATGAAGATCAGACAGGCCTCAGGATTCACTGATCTGATACGAGCGATCAACTGGCGGTATCCTTCCTTGAATACTTCCGGATTGAATTCGAGCATCGGGACATTGGCATCATTGATACCGATACCGAAGATGACCAGGTCAGGTGGAAGCAGAGACAGTTCCTCTTCGAAACGCTGGCCTGTGCGTAGCCATGACGGAACAGATGCACCATTGATACCGCTCTCGGTATAAGTCACACCATGACGTTCAGACTTAGGCAGCATGCCATAGACCGTGAATGAATGACGGTCTTCAAGTGGGAGGTAGGTCTTACGCTTCTGCTTTGGACTGACTTTACGTGTAAGTCCAATGAACTTGAGTGTAACGACACTATCAGGCTGTGGCAGGTTGAATGTCCAAGAATCACGGATTGAGAGATGCGAAAGGACAGGATCGGCAAACAAGGTGTCCTGAGCGCTGGTGATGATGTAAGGAATGACCGTCGAATCGCTGGCACAACCCTGGAGGATAAGCTGATTGAAGTCCCATTTGCCTTCATCTCTTAAACGAAGAGTAAGTGAGGCCTCCTTATCACTGGTGATAGCTGCAGCACCATTAAGGCCTAACTCTACATCAGGGTCTTTATTCACACAGCGAGAACCTTTCCACATACCCGTAAAGTCATAGCGATAGCCTTGTGGGCTGTTAGTCTTGATGGCACGGAAAGGGAAGAGGTAGCCACGATCGGCAGAAGGCGAGAAGTGCATACGGAGGGTGTTGCTTAAGACACCAGCCTGCACATGGCTGCCGCCGATATGAAGGATGTTGACGTTGTTCGATACTGAGGCATGAGTCTTCAGGTCGAACAACTTATCATGAAATGGCTTCAGTGCATCCTGCTTGCCAGGAAGAACTAACTGGAGGTGTGTAGAGTCGATTGGCCAGATACGATCTGTATCGAGCGAATCCTCAATGTATTCCGGTTCGTCTATCCCTGCGGCTGCCGTAATATCAATGACCTGCTCTTCTTGGGCATGTAGTATGCCGGGGAAACCAAAGAGCGCTACGACAGACAGTGATATATTTAATAGTATACGATTCATGTTTTATTTCATCAGTTTCTTGATAGAATCGCGCTGCAATGAATCCACGCGAATAGAATCTAATCTGAGTGAGTCACGACGTAATGAGTCCAGTTGCAGAGAATCGAGCGGAAGTTCAATCTCAAATTCTCCATTACGGAACTTATAATATTTATAATAGGTGTCGATGGTCTCATAGAGCAGATCGCTTACCTTCTGTGCACCCTTATGAGTGAAGTGTACATAGTCTTCGCCTGCTAACTGTGGACGTGAGGCTACCCATTGTACCATGGAACCTTCACCACCCATGGCTTCAAACATATTCCAGAACGCAGCACCTGCTTCTGTGATATATTTCTCAAGCATCTTGACAAAGCCTGGTAACTGAGGATAGGTAGCACGGACACCACCGATGGTGGTACTCATATCCGATGGACCGATGAAGAGAATACGTGCATCTGGAGCAATCTCATTGAAATATCTGATCTGCTTCTGCATGTTGGTACAGAAACGGATCTGGCTTTCTTCGGTCTTAAGGTATGGCACTGAGTTGCCGCCATACTGAAGGATGATACACTGTACATTTTCGTGCTGGAAGAATGGCTCCATTGTCGAGCGGGTGATGTTAGAGAAGAAACTGCCTGACGAACCTCTCATCGGCACGTTATCGACATTGACACCTGTACGTGTATCGAGCATCACACCATAGATATTTGTAGGACCCTGCACTTCTACCTTGACTGATTGACGGAGGCTGTCGAAGTCCATCTCTTCACAGATCAGTTCATGGCTGTTGCCATTGCTACGAAGCAAAGTGACATGGTTGAATGTAGCTACATGAGGGAAACGCTCACTATTAAGTCCGGTATAGCTGAGTGTGACATTTCCATTGAGATGTGTAACCTGTGCCATCGGGCCATAGCCATTATGGGATGCACGTGTAGATGCTGGACCATAAGCCAGGTTATAGCCTAAGCCCTGTGAGCTCGACTGGCGAACGGTCATCTTAGCTACCGTCTGGATAGCTGGCAGCATACCTACACCGCCACCACCGAACTGGTCCTGGAAATGTTCGCGGAGAGAAGAGGTGATACGGTCTTCCTCAATCTGTGAGTCACCGTAATGAAGGATACGTACGTGGCGGACACAGGCGCTGTCAAGCGCAACGAAAAGTGGATCGAGATAAGTCAGGTCTCCTTCTTCTGTGATGGAGTCACGATAGACAACGATTTCCTGCAAGAGGCTGTCAGGTGTGGCAGGATCATATTCGAGTGCAAGCTGACGCAAGCTGTCGGTCGCAATGCTGTCGACCACCTGTACGTGGATCTTTGGCATGCAGATGCGGATGGGACTATTGTGACAAAAGTCAAGGAAGGTGGAGTCCTGCATTTCCATCAATGCAGCCATTCGCATCTCGAGGAGTTCTTCTGGAGTGAGCTCATGCTCTTCTTCCTCCTCTGTATTCCCAAGGCTTAATACCTCATGAAGCGATGGAAATTTCAAATTCAATGAACCGATCTGAATTCCTTCCTTTGGGAAGAAAAGGCACAAGCCTGTAAGCAGTATCAGTACACCAAAGATAAATATTAATGTTTTATAAAGTTTCATCTATTTTATTCTGTTCTCTTTACTTTTTTGTAATTACTCGTTCGCCTAATTCTTTGTCAAAGATCTTCTGTATTTCTTTCTTTTCTTTTAGTTTCTGCATAATTTCAATCATATTGCCCGATGGGGTCTTAAGGCTTGCAGTCAAGGCCTCAATCTCCATCGTTAGGATGCAGTTCTTCAGTTCGAGAACGCATCGTGGGATCAGGACATCGAGATGCTCGTCGTTCTGAGCCACACCCATAGCATCGTATCTGTCCTGTGACAGGTCGAGGGCTGTGGACTGTACTTCTGGATCAGCGTGCATATTAGTGAAGAATCTGTTGCTATCCCATGCAACATTGATATCCTCTGATGCATCTAATCCCATCTGGTACATTCGTGCATAGAGTGGATGCTGGAATAATACACCATCTGCATTCAGCTCGTTGTATATAAAATCTATTACACGGAAATCCTGTGTCACGGGTTTCCCCGTTTCTGGATTTGTGTAGGTGAGAGGGAAGAACTGACCACCATATCTGACAATATAACGGATGATATTTCTCTCATACCGGTCAGATAGGAGAGGAATACGCTGTGGCTCGTTCGGAATCTCCTCTTGTGGCGCATTGAAGTCAATTGACTCCTGTGCACCAGTAGCAGCGCTGTTTGTCATGTTAGCGCCAGCGTTGTCTATGTTGTTCTGACTATTCTCTTTGATATCGAATTCCTCGCGTTCGCGACGTGCTTCTTCTCGACGTAATTCGATTTCTCTGCGACGTACCTCTGACAGGTAGTTATTCTTCTTTGCTTCGTTCATCGCACGCATGACATCATGCTCTGACACGTTGACCATCTGGCTTGTCTGTCTTACCAGAATACTGCTAATGATCGGGTCAGAGATCAATGCGATGCTATTTGCCACATCCTGCACGACACGTGCTTTGGCAATAGGATCATTCATATTGACCGACTGCATCATGAGATGTGTCTTGAAGGTTACGAAGTCCTGCTGGTTCTGCTGGAAATACTGCAATACTTCCTC